>CALKAL010000142.1 GCA_937983065.1 uncultured Bacillaceae bacterium
GGTATAGAGATGGTTTAGAGCATCCAAAAGGATTAGAAAGTATTACGAGTTGGACTCCTTCTGGTGAATTATTAGAAATGATCCACGAAGAAAAAATTGATTCTAATAAGATTACTAGTTTAGGAGATATTGTTCATAATAAAAAGACTTTTAGAAAAGATAATAAAGAAAAAATCGTCTTTGTTACTGGAGGTCTTCCGACTGAAGATGTCGCTTGGGGATATCAAGTATATCAAAATGCTTTAAATAAAGGAATTGGTCAAAAATTAAAGCTCTGGGATAAACCACATTGGGCTTAAATATTCTATGCTAGTCTATTTATATATTCAATTTTATAAAATTGACTTGTTCCACTTTTTCAATCATATAACAAAAGGATCCAATTCTTATTTAAAATTGGATCCTTTTTTATCTAATTACGATCTAAAGATAAAATTAAATATCTCTTCTACCTTCAAGCGCCTTTGAAAGGGTCACTTCATCGGCATATTCTAAATCACCACCGACAGGTAATCCGTGGGCAATTCGAGTGACGCGAATGCCAGACGGTTTGACTAATCTGGAAATATACATTGCCGTTGCTTCCCCTTCAACGTTTGGATTTGTTGCTAAAATTAATTCTTTCACCGTTTCATCTTTTAATCTTTCTAGCAAAGAAGGGACGTTTATATCTTCAGGACCAATCCCTTCCATCGGCGAAATTGCTCCGTTTAAAACGTGATATTTGCCTCGATAATCTTTCATTTTCTCCATCGCGATGACGTCTTTTGAATCTTGAACGACACAAATGATTGACTCATCACGATTTGTATCGCCACAAATACTACACGGATCAACATCCGTAATATGACCACAAACAGAACAGTGGGTTAATTCACGCTTTGCATTCACTAAAGCTTTTGCAAACTGTAATACATCTTCTTCTTCCATATTTAAAACGAAAAAAGCCAGGCGTAGCGCAGTTTTCGGCCCGATACCTGGCAATTTCGTAAAACTGTCGACCAGTTTCGAAATCGGTTCTGGATAGTACATCGAGAAAGCCTCCTAAAATCCTGGCACATTCAACCCTTTCGTAAATTGTCCCATTTTTTCATTCGTCGTATCTTCAACTTGTTTTAATACGTCATTTGTCGCTGCAAGCACTAAATCTTGTAACATTTCTACATCGTCTGGATCAACGACTTCTTCATTAATTTCTACATCTACAATTTCTCTTTTCCCGTTAGCGACGACTTTAACCATGCCACCACCAGCAGTTGCTTCAAAAGTCATCTCATATAATTCTTCTTGAGCTTGCATCATTTTCTTTTGCATTTTCTGCATTTGCTTCATCATATTACCCATATTACCCATTCCACGCATAATTTTTTATCCTCCTTAATTTTAAACATCTTTAATTTCTAACAGATCATCTCCGACTAATTTCCGCGCTTCTTCAATAAATGGATCTTGTTCTGGCGTTTTATTTTCTTCGCCCTCTGACTGTGTAGCTAAAAAATCTTCGCGCACTTGCTGCCAACTATTATCAGGAATCGGGATGATTGCTAAAGATTTCTGGATTACTTGCTGTAATTCATTTTCAATCATATCTAATTCTTCTAAAACGAGCGAGCAATGAATTTCATATTTAAATGAAACGATTAATGATTGTTCAGATGCCGCCCGTGGTGTCGCATTCACTAGCTTCGCATGGGCTGGAGCACTTACTTGTTTTAATCGATCCATAAAGTTCGCCCAATTCATTTTAACATGATTTAACCCATCTTTCGTCGCTTCTGATAGTGTCATGCGAATTTTTTCATGCGGGATTTTGTAACGACTATTTCGTTGAGGCTGTTTATCCCTTTGACGTGGTTCCTCTTTTGCCGTAGCAACACTCGTTCGATTAGCCTCTTTCAATCTTTTGAGTTCTTTTTCTAAATTCGCCATTTGCTGTGCTATATTTGGCGGGATTTCTTGAACGGTTTGTTGTTCTTCTTTTTCTTGTATGTTAAGTAGTGCGATTTCTAATAACACTTTTGGGCTATTCGTCCATCTCATATCCTGCTGTGTTTCATTTAAAATTTGAATCGCATTTTCTAACCAATTAGCAGATGCCTCTTTTACTAAATGATTAAAAGCATCATCTGGAATCGTTCGAACTAAAATATCATCGTTTTCCCCAGCACGTTTATACATGTAACAATCCCTTAAAAAATGGATATAGTCAAATATAAAACGATTCGGATCTTTTCCTTCATCGATGCTGTTATCTAATATGTTTAAAGCATGCTTTCCGTCTTTATTAATTAACGCTTGCGTCATTTCTACCATGCGCTCTTGAGAAATCGACCCTGTGACCATTAAAACATCGTCAAGCTTAATATGATCATCATCGCTATAAGCAATCGTTTGATCTAATAAACTAAGCGCATCTCTCATGCCACCTTCTGCCGTTAAAGCAACGTGAACAATCGCCTCTTGATCGTAAGTATAGCCTTCTTCATCTAAAACATATTGAAGACGCTCAACGATCACTTGATTAGAAATTCGTTTAAAGTCAAAACGTTGACAGCGAGAGATGATCGTTAATGGAATTTTGTGTGGCTCCGTCGTTGCTAAAATAAAAATAACGTGTCGAGGGGGTTCCTCTAGCGTTTTAAGCAGGGCATTAAAAGCGCCTGTTGAAAGCATATGAACCTCATCAATAATATACACTTTATATTTTACCGCGGTCGGGGCATATTTCACTTTATCTCGAATTTCACGAATATCATCGACACCGTTATTCGATGCGGCGTCGATCTCAATCATATCGGAAATGGACCCATCTTGAATGCCGATACACGCTTCACATTCACCACACGGCTCTTTCGTTGGTGCCTCGTGACAATTGATTGCTTTAGCAAAAATTTTCGCCGCACTCGTCTTACCGGTTCCTCTTGGTCCAGTAAATAAATAAGCATGAGCGACTTTTTCTTGCTCCATCGCATTTTGCAATGTTCTCGTTATATGTAATTGTCCGACTAAATCTTCAAATTTTTGCGGGCGAAAGACGCGATAAAGAGCCTGGTATGCCATGGGTTATTCTCCTTTAACTTTTCTTCTTCATTATAACCGAATATGAATCGTTATTTCAAAAATATTTATGGAACACTTGTTATTATAAGACGAATTGTTTTGGAGTGATAAGATGGTGGTACATTGAAGAGGTTAATTTCAATAAAAAAATGGCAACAAGTTTGCCATTTAAAGTTTAAAGTTATGTAACCGTGCACCTATCTTCGATCATAACACCTTAAGCGTTACAAAAGCTCATAGCTCGATTCAGGCTATCCCACGACACACGAGATGGACCGCTTACTGCTGCTTCCTTCCGGACCTGACAGGATTCACGGGTTCTCGTTGCATAGGACCCAAATGTCAACACTATTTACTAATGGCAGACCTTAAAATGGTATGACCTCAGATAGGAGTTCGGCCTCACTATAGCGGATTGTGAGTACAGGGCACCGCTACCTCCCCGCTTAGCACGGCACTCTTTATTATATAAGGTTTCAAATGAAATTACAATGGAGAATAATTACCAATGTTTATGAATCCTTTTCTCTAATTTTTCTAAAAAATTGTTTTAGGAGATAGGAACACTCTTCTTGTAAAACACCTTTTTCTACGATGACTTGGTGATTAAACCTTGGTTCATCTAATAAATTCATCAACGTCCCAGCACAGCCCGCTTTAGGATCAGAGGCACCGTAAACGACTTTTTTTATACGGGATTGAACGATGGCACCAGCACACATCGGACATGGCTCTAAGGTGACATATAATGTACAGTCTTCTAACCGCCAGCTCCCGACTTTATTATTTGCTTCTCTAATCGCCATCATTTCAGCATGGGCATCACTATATTGGAGCGTTTCTCTTTGATTATAACCACGGGCGATAATTTCATCTTGATAAACGATGACACAACCGATCGGCACTTCATTAATCGCTTCAGCTTTTTTTGCTTCTTTAATAGCTTCTTGCATAAATTTGATGTCCATCGCTTATTCTCCTAATCGATTTTTGGTGCATTTAACAGTAAGTTTTGATTCAAATGCAGAAACTTCTTGTGAAATATTGGAGCACTTGTGAAAAGTTCTGATGCAATATACTTATAGTTTTAGTCCGCATATAAAAACTTCCGATTTACAGTTGTATATTAACACAATTATGTACGTGCATCACTAAATTTATTTGAACATATAGTGTAGGTAGAAGACCATGAAAGGGGTATACAACATGCTAATTCACGTCGTCCAAGAGGGCGAATCTGTTTATTCAATTGCACAAAATTACCAATCAACCGTCGATGAAATCGTTCAAGCTAACGAATTAGATCAACTTGAGGATTTAGTCGTTGGGCAAGCAATCGTCATTCCTGTTCGAACGTATACAGTTCAGGCAGGTGACAGTTTTTATAGTATCGGAAATAAGTTCGGTATTCCGTATCAACAGTTAGCTGATTTTAATGCGCTTGATGTTAATACACCGCTTCAAGTTGGGCAGGTGCTGCAAATACCCGCTCCACCAAGAAGAGATATTACGGTAAATGCTTATGTTGAACCTATTGGTGGCACGGTTAGTCAAACGTTAGAAAATGCAGCGAGAGCGAGAGCACCGTTCTTAACGTACTTAGCGCCGTTTAGCTACCAAGTGAATCGCGATGGAACACTCAATCCACCACCACTCAATGACTTTCCTGCTATTGCCGCTGAAAACAATGCAGCGCTCATGATGGTGATTACGAACTTAGAAGAAGGAGCATTTAGTGATGAGTTAGGGCGAATAATTTTAACGAATGAAACGGTGCAAAATACACTTCTCGATGAAATCATCCGTATTGCAAACGAAATCGGCTATCGAGATATTCATTTTGACTTTGAATTTCTACCTTCTGACATGCGGGAAAATTACAATGCATTTTTAAGAAGGGCCAAGGAACGTTTAAGTGCAAACAACCTTTTATTATCAACAGCTTTAGCACCGAAAAATAGAGCGGATCAGCCAGGGCAATGGTATGAAGCTCATGATTATGCCGCTCACGGGGAAATTGCGGATTTTGTCGTTCTCATGACTTATGAATGGGGATATAGTGGTGGACCTCCTATGGCCGTCTCGCCGTTAGAGCCTGTACGTGGTGTCGTTGAGTATGCATTATCGGAAATGCCTGCAGAAAAAATATTGCTAGGACAAAACTTGTACGGCTATGATTGGACACTCCCCTTTGTACCTGGAGGAGAATTTGCCCGTGCCATTAGTCCGCAAGAAGCAATAAGAATCGCACGTCAATATAACCAATCGATTGAATATGATGAAACAGCACAAGCGCCATTTTTTAATTATTGGGATGAAGAAGGAAATCAACATGAAGTTTGGTTTGAAGATGCCCGATCCATTCAAGCAAAGTTCGATTTAATTAGAGAATACGGACTTTTAGGAATTAGTTACTGGAAGCTTGGCTTATCTTTCCCGCAAAATTGGGTATTACTTAATGACCGATTTAACATTACTAAACTATAAGCTTTAAAGGAATAAGGGGAAGTGACTAACATCACCTTCCCCAACTTTTTATTTTTCACTATAACTTATACATTAAAATTGTTTATTTCAATTGTTACCCACTATATTTCATGGCTATTTTTATTAGATGTAATGAATAATTATTACTTTATTAATATATTAATTCTCGAATCGGATTGCAAAAATACATCCTTATTTTTTTCCAATAGTTAACTTTCGATATTGAATAGGAGCTTCGTCATAGGCGCGGCGTAATCCAAGACTTTCAATCGCCCCGTTACCAACTCGTTTAAAGGGAATACTAACATCGAAGCTCTCTTTAAAGGGAAAAGGCTCAACAGAAACAAATTCTTCGCCGATCCAATAAGCATTCATTGCCTCCCCAATTCCTTCAAAAATTTGTGGAAATCCATTAATAAACATATTATTTTCTTTAAATTTCGGTATCCCTGGTTCATTTAAACATATATAAAGGGACAAACTATCGCAAAACCGCAATAAATCAATATGAAAGTTTAGCTCCTTTTCTGTAACACTTTTATCGTACTTCTTTATTAACCTTGTTTGCCTGTCTATTTCCCGGGAAATATACTGGGTAATTATCGGATTGTCCGTGTTTTTGTCGAGAAAAGCAGTAAAATGGATACTACATAATAGGGCTGCATAGCCAGATTCTTTTTCTATCTCATCAACGCCACGCTCGTAAGCTGCAATTTTATCTTCCAATGGGTGATCCATAAACGAATGAGGCGATTCTTTTTCCTCGTTCCATTTCGGTCGTTCATCTAAAGGAATCCAAGCACGGTCATGTTGTGATATCGCATATACGACCTCTTCTTTCATCCCTTTACCGAAAAACAGTTCATCAGACCAATAACTCGCCATTAAGCCACTTACTTTTGCATGTTCATGCTGTTCAAACATGAGAAAAGTATCCTCTTTTTTTACCACAATCATTTTTAAAACCCCTTTTAAAACGATAATTAGGCCTTCTTCCAAAGCCGCTCAAGTATAACAGCTAACACCGTTCCAATTAACATTCCATTTGTAATCACTTGTCTTACCATATCAGGTAGTTGTGAGAAGCTTTCTGCTGGAACGAACATCAATCCAGAACCGACTAGAAGAGAAACGGTCATAATTGTAAGTCTCCGTTCGGTTATTTTTTCCGAAAATAAATTGCGTAATCCTAATCCCATTAGTTGCACAAAAGTGGCTAACAAGGCTGCATTGGCAATAGGGGCTGGGATCTTTGATAACGCATTTATAATTGGTGGGAAAAACGCGACGATCATTAATAATAGTGCCGCCCACATAAACGGTTTTTTTCGTTTATCTCCTGTTAATTGCAGAAATCCAGCCGATGAAGCAAGGGGAACACCTGCAATCCCTGAAAATACGCCCGAAATTCCATGATTAATACCAAGAACAAAGCTTCCACGATTCATTTGCGTTACTGTAAAATTCGGTTTGCCATCTATCACTTCTGTCGTCGCAGAAAGAGCTGCAACAATGTTCGATAGTAAAATAAAGGCGGTTAAAATTGCGATTGGAAGTATGCTCCAATTAAATAATGGTGTACCCCAAGCGAATATTTCAGGTGTTGAAAATAGCTTTGTCGTTGTAAATGTATTTGTATTCCCTATTAATAAGGCATATAATAACCAACCAAATGCTATTCCGATTAAAACAGCGTAGCTTTTTATCCACCCTTTAAAGAAAATCGAAAAAATTAAAACGATTAAAAACGTGAGAAAAGCAATCGTAAATCCTTTCATATCAACGAAAGAAGCATCCCCTGATAATCCGAACATTCCTTGTAAAAACGTCCCACTTAGTTGAAACGTTAATAATGTTAAAAATACACCTGTCACGAGTGGTGTAAAAAGAAAAATGACTTTACCTGATATTTTAAAAATCCCAAAAATAATTAATATAATGCCTGTCACGATCATCGCTGCTTCAATAAGTCGCAACGCTTCAATCCCTTGTTCTCCAACTGAGCCGACACTTAATGCAAAAACTGCAAACGTACTTACCCAAAGCCCAGCTGGACCATCGACAATCGGTAATCTATGTCCGATTAATCCTTGTAAAAAGCAAGATATACCAATAATAAAAAATGTGCGTTGCATCAGTAGCATGACTTCCATTGTTTCCATATGAAAAATGGAGCCGATCACAATCGGAATAGCAACAGCATTAGCGAGTAAAAAAATGAACCATTGTATAACTGAAAACAATGAAAATCCTCCTAAGCTATTTGTTATGTAACGATTAATATTATAACTTAATCATCATCTATTTACTCTTATGAGGCAATTAAGTCAGTCAAATTATGTAATTTTTATTTCTTTGTTTAGGCTGTGAATCATTTGTATGCAAAACCCTCATTGCCAATTTTACCCTTTCTGTATTTTTTCCCACGAGTTTCACTTTAAAAAAGCACCTTAAACTGGCATATGTTTTCTTGCCTTCAACATTCGCAATGTGCGACAACTAGCAACCAATTTGCTACAGCAAATATCCTCATATAAATCTGCAATACTACTAATTATCACTTATTCTTTATTACACAACTCTATAGAAATCACCCAATAAATATTCAAAATTATTACTATTTTTTTACAGATTACTAGATTTGAATTATTAAATTTAAACTTATTATTATTATTATTATGGCAATCGTTAATTCCCATGAAGAATTGTAAATTTTTTAAAAATTATATTGCAAAATCGTTACTATTTTGATATATTATTTTAAAACTATCTAAAAATCTTCTACATAAAAGGCGGTCTTAATTATGAAACTTTATTTATCCGTTGACATGGAAGGTGTTACTGGCTTACCCGATTATACTTTCGTTGATTCCTCAAAACATAACTACGAAAGGGCCCGCCGAATCATGACTCAAGAAGCGAATGCTATTATCGAATCAGCTTTTCGACATGGTACGAATTATGTTCTAGTTAATGATAGTCATTCTAAAATGAATAATCTATTAATTGATGAAATTTATCCAGAAGCTGAATTAATTACTGGTGGAATGAAACCGCTTTCAATGGTAGAAGGTCTTGACGACTCCTTCCATGGAGCGATTTTTGCTGGGTATCATGCTCAAGCAGGTCATCCTGGAGTGATGTCCCACTCAGTGACTTTTGGAGTTCGAAACTTTTTTATTGATGATCTATGTGTTGGGGAAATTGGATTTAATGCTTATGTTGCTGGATATTATGGGGTACCTGTTATTATGGTTGCTGGCGATGATCGAGCTTGTTTAGAGGTAGAAAAATTAATTCCTAATGTTGTAACTGCTCCAGTTAAACAGTCTATTACTAGGGCTGCTGTGAAATCGCTTACACCTAAAAAGGCAAATGAGCTGTTACAGCGAAAAACGATTGAAGCAATTGACAAAAGGCATCAAATCGAACCGTTCGTTCCTCCTAAAAATCCGACATTAAGAATTGAATTTACGAACTACGGTCAAGCGGAATGGGCCGCATTAATGCCAGGCGTTGAAATTGAGCCGAACAGTTGCATCGTGAAATACGAAGCGAAGGATATTTTAGAAGCATATCGCGCTATGCTTGTAATGATTGAGCTAGCCTTAAATAATACATACAGCTAGGTTTAGGAGGTCTTTTAATTGCTCAAATACACAATCAAACGTTTTTTAATGATGATTCTTACGATTTGGATCATCGCCACATTAACATTTATTTTAATGCTAACTATTCCAGGGTCTCCATTTAGTGAATTGCAAGAGCGGACGTCGAGTGAAGCCGCTATCGCTAATATGGAAAGGCATTATAACTTGGACAAGCCGACAATCGTTCAATACTTTCTCTATTTAAAGTCAATCGCTACTTTTGATTTCGGACCATCGATTAGTAAGCCGAATGATACGGTGAACGATTTGATTAATAGAGGTTTTCCAATCTCGGCGGAGTTAGGGATACTTTCGTTGCTTGTGGCTGTTATTTCAGGAATTGCGTTAGGGATTATTTCATCCCTTAGGCATAATGGAATCATCGATTATGCCGCCATGGGGTTTGCTGTACTCGGAATTTCGATACCGAACTTTGTTTTAGCGACTTTACTCATACAGCAACTGGCGGTTAATGCAGGATGGTTCCCTGTAGCTACGTGGCAATCACCATTGCATATGGTTTTACCGACATTAGCCCTCGCGACAGGACCGATGGCAATCATCGCCCGGTTAACACGGTCAAGTATGTTAGATGTGTTAACCCAAGATTATATAAAAATGGCCAAAGCAAAAGGGTTATCTCCTTTTAAAGTCATATTTAAACATGCATTAAAAAATGCGTTAATGCCTGTTGTGACAATTTTAGGAACGTTAATTGCGGGGTTATTAACGGGAACATTCGTTATTGAGGAGATTTTCGCAATTCCAGGTATGGGGCAATATTTCGTCAACAGTATTAATGAGCGAGATTACCCTGTCATTATGGGTGTGACCGTGTTTTACAGTATGTTCTTAGTATTTATGTTGTTTATCGTCGATATCGTTTACGGATTACTCGATCCACGAATAAAAATTCATAAGGAAGCGGGGGAATAACATGAAACAGCAAACGTTGGAAGCACAAAATGAAAAGACGATTGACCCGAAAAAAATCCCCCAAGATTGGTTTAAGCCGTTAGATAAAAGCGCTACGGAACAAGAGGAAGTCGTCAGGCCGTCCTTATCTTATTGGAATGATGCTTGGAGACGTTTAAGAAAAAACAAAATGGCGATGAGTGGTTTAGTATTTTTAATTTTACTCACGCTGATGGCTATATTTGGGCCTTATTTAACAAATTACGATGTAAACACACAACAATTAGCAAACCAAAACCAAGCTCCATCAAAGGAACATTGGTTTGGAACAGATAACTTAGGGAGAGACGTATTCACTCGGACGTGGTATGGAGCACGGATCTCTTTATTCGTTGGTTTTATGGCTGCTCTAATCGACTGTGTTGTTGGAATTATTTACGGTGGGATTTCTGGTTACAAAGGTGGACGTACTGACAATATTATGATGCGTTTCGTCGAAGTATTGTACGGTTTACCTTACTTACTTGTCGTAATTTTATTACTCGTTGTTCTTGGACCGAGCTTATTTACAATTATTTTAGCCTTAT
>CALKAL010000143.1 GCA_937983065.1 uncultured Bacillaceae bacterium
TCTCGGGGACAAATCTATCGTGGATCTCTTGAGTTTTGGTCTCGATGTGGCTTCTCGGGGACAAAACTTTCGCGGGATTTATAAGATTTGGTCTTGATACAGCATCTCGAGGACAAATCTTTCACGGAACAACTGGGGTTTGGTCTTGAGTTGCCTTCTATAAAAAATATCGAGCTTATCCAGAAGTTTGGGGCTTATATCCAGAGGTCTAGACCTTTTATTCAGAAGTTCAGTCCTTATATCCAGAAGTCTGGGCCTCTTATCCAGAAGTTCAGCCCTTATATCCAGAAGTTTAGTCCCCGTACCCAGAAGTCCAGCCCATATATCCAGAAGTTCAGGACATATATCCAGAAGTTCAGGCTATTAATCCAGAAGTTCAAACCTTTTATCAAGAACCTCATCAACGATACTTAAAGAAAAACAGCACCAGCGAAACTTATTCCTACCCACTAACGTTATTGATAATATAACCGATATATTTATTTGGGAGTGTGAAATCTATGGAGGATAAAATAGTCGTCATCATTATTATTGCGGTTTGTATATTACCTCTCGTTATTTTCGGCATCATTTTTTTAAACGGTAAAGGTACATCTTTAATTGCAGGATTTAATGCAAAGACAGAAGAGGAAAAAAGTCAATACGATACCGTTGCTCTTTGTAAGTTTTTAGGGAAAATGATGTTTCTTTTATCATTTAGTATGTTGTTTTGGATTATTAGTGTTGCCTATGAAGAAATTTTGTTATTTATTTTCGGGATTGCGTTGTTCATTAGTATTATCGTCTTCATGATTGTTTACATGAATACTGGAAATCGATTTAAGAAATTGTAATATCGTAATCTGCAAAATAAAAAGGTGAGGCATAACCCCACCTTTGATTCATGATGACTTCAACAATCTTAATCCGTTTAAAATAACTAAGATCGTACTTCCTTCATGGCCAATCACTCCGAGTGGTAATGTTAGCGATTGAGCGAAGTTAGCGGTAATTAATATTAAAATAACCGCAATCGAAAAGATTAAATTTTGCTTTATAATTCGATTGAGTCGTTGAGACATGTTAAAGGAAAATGATATATTTTCGAGTTCACTATTCATTAAAACAATATCGGAAGTTTCAATCGCGACATCCGTTCCCGAACCCATCGCAATGCCGATATCTGCTTTCGCCATTGCTGGAGCATCGTTGACCCCATCACCAACCATAATAACGGATCCGTATTCTTTCCTTAACTTTTCGACTTCAACGACTTTTTGTTCAGGTAAACATTCAGAAATCCATTCGGTTAATCCTGCCTCTTTACTAATCGTTTCGGCTGTTTTTTCGTTATCCCCAGTTATCATAATCGTTTTAATTCCTTTTTCATTTAACGTCTGGATTAACTGCTTTGCTTCTGGACGAATTTGGTCTTTTACAGCGATCACACCAACGACCTCATTTTCCTTGCCAATTAGCATTGCTGTTTTTCCTTCATCCTGCAAGTTTATTTTTTTCTGTAAAATATCATCGGGGAAAATAATATTATCAGCCATTTTATTCATTAGACGCTCATTACCTACATACCAAGTTGAATCGTTGACCGTTGCTTTTACACCATGCCCAGTAATGTCTTCCATTGATTGAACATTGAAAAGCGTTAAATCCTTATCTTTTCCGAAAGTGACAATTGCTTTAGCTAACGGGTGACTCGATTGATTTTCAATTGCTACAAGATGGCTTAAAATATCAGCTTCATCATAATTATTTCCGACGTAAAAATCGGTCACAGATGGTTTTCCTTCTGTAATCGTTCCTGTTTTATCAAAGGCGATAGCGTTTATTTTTGAAAATTGTTCTAAAAAGTGCCCGCCTTTTGCTAAAACCCCTTTTCGCGCTCCTGTGCTGATTGCGGATAAAACGGCTGGCATGACCGAGGCGACTACCGCACAAGGTGATGCGACAACGAGAAGAACCATAGCTCGATAAAACGTCTCTTCAAAATCAAATCCTAACATCGGTGGGATAATTAACATTAATCCAACAACGACGAGGACAGTTATGACGTAAGGGCCTTCAATTTTTTCGATAATTTGTTGACTAGGTGGGCGATTTGCCTTCGCTTCCTCGACAAGCTTAATCATTTTTTGAAATAACGAATCTTCATTTCTTTTCGTCACTTCAACAACGAGGGAGCCTGTGCCGTTGATTGTTCCATTAAACACATCATCACCAATTCGTTTATCAACAGGAATAGACTCTCCAGTAATGGCCGATTCGTCAATCGATGTTTCCCCATTTAAAATTTTTCCGTCAACGGGAATTCGTTCTCCGTTACGAACGAGGACCCGATCGCCAACATTAAGTTCATCTAATGAAACGGTAACTATGGATTGATCCTCCAAAAGTTTATTCGCTTTCTCAGGGGCCATTTGAATTAGTTTTGATAAATCGCGTTCACTTTTCTGATTCGCGTACGTTTCTAAAGCCCCACTTAATGAGAAGATGAAGATTAATATCGCACCTTCATGCCAATAACCGATATAGGCCGCCCCAAGTGCAGCAAGAATCATTAAAATTTCTACATTTAATGAACGGTCTTTAACTAAATCTAAAATACCTTCCTTCGCTTTATAATAACCACCAATGATATAAGCAAGAATGTAGAGGGTTATTGCTAAAGCTTCATTTTCAGGTGATTCGATAATGAATGCAATGACGACAAACAGACCACCGATAATTGAAAATATAAGCTCCCGGTGTCTTGATATCGTTGCGAAAAAAGAGTTATTGTTTTGAGAAAGGTTCATTAAACCCCCACCTTTTTATAATCATTTTTATTTAATAATTATTATAATATAATTATACCATTTACGCTTTAATGAATAAAGTGTTTTTCAAAAAATTTCAACTAAAAATGATTTATTATATTTGTTTGGCTTATGATTTGCTTGTGTTAGTTGAAAAAATAGAAAAAGTCCTAATCCAACTACTAATAGATTGGATTAGGACGTGATTTTAATAATTAATTTGTTCTAATAAAAATGATTTCAAATCAGCAATAGGCATACGCGTCTGTTCCATCGTATCCCGATTTCTAACTGTAACCATATTGTCTTCTTTAGAATCGAAATCATACGTAATACAAAATGGTGTTCCGATTTCGTCATGACGGCGATACCGTTTTCCGATAGACCCTGAATCGTCGTAATCAACCATAAAATCCTTTGCTAAATCGCTAAATACTTCTTGAGCTTCTTCGGATAATTTTTTCGACAATGGGAAAACTGCTGCTTTAAACGGCGCAACAGCAGGATGGAAACGCATAACCGTTCGTGTTGTACCATCTTCTAATTGCTCTTCCTCATAAGCGTCTGTTAAAAAAGCTAATGTGAGTCGATCGGCTCCTAGTGATGGTTCAATGACATACGGAATATACCGTTCATTCGTCTGTTGATCGATATATTCTAAATCTTCACCGGAATGTTTGGCATGCTGTTTTAAATCAAAATCCGTCCGTGATGCAACGCCCCAAAGCTCGCCCCAGCCGAAAGGAAATAAATATTCTAAGTCAACGGTTTCTTCACTGTAATGGGATAATTCATCCTCGTTATGTTCACGACGGCGAATGAGCTCTTCTGTTAATCCTAAATTGATTAGCCAATTATGAGAGTAGTCTAACCAATAATTAAACCATTGTTTTTCTTCACCCGGCTTACAGAAAAACTCAATTTCCATCTGTTCGAATTCTCGAGTACGGAAAATGAAATTGCCTGGTGTTATTTCATTTCTAAAGCTTTTACCGATTTGCGCAATTCCAAAAGGCAGTTTTTTACGCATGGATCGTTGGACATTTTTAAAGTTAACGAAAATGCCTTGCGCTGTTTCTGGTCGTAAATAAATTTCGTTTGTCGAATCCTCAGTAACACCTTGAAACGTTTTAAACATTAAATTGAATTGACGGATATCGGTGAAGTCGTCCGCACCACAATTCGGACAAACGATTTTTTCATCCGCAACGATTTGTTGCATTTCTTCAATTGGGAGTCCGTCAACAATTTTTTCAATACCCTTTGCTTCAAAATGATTTTCGATTAAATGGTCTGCACGATGTCTAGATTTACACTTTTTACAATCAATCATCGGGTCATTGAAGCTGTCTAAATGGCCAGAAGCTTCCCACGTTTTCGGATTCATTAAAATGGCTGCATCTAAGCCAACGTTATAAGGGGATTCTTGAACGAATTTTTTCCACCATGCATCTTTTAAATTCTTCTTTAATTCGACACCTAAAGGGCCGTAATCCCATGTGTTTGCTAATCCGCCGTAAATTTCTGAGCCTTGAAAGACGAACCCTCTATGTTTACAATGGTTAACAATTTGCTCCATATCCTTTGCCATGTTTAATTGGCCTCCTTCATATTTTTACCATTAAAAAACTCTCATCCATGGGCGTATAAAAGCCCAGGGACGAGAGTGATATTCCCGCGGTTCCACCCTGATTGGCACGAGTGTATACCCATGCCCACTTTAAATAAAAAAATAAACTCGAGATCTGCCGCTTCACTAAACCGTGCTTCAGGCTTCCACCGCCCCTGAATCGCTTTATAGCAGAGGGTATAGCTAAAAAGATCTGTCATCGTTTAAAAACGTATCATCAACTAGTGCTAATATTAGCATATCCTTTTTTTAATCTCAATAGTTATCCTCTTCAAATTACGCTTGAAATCGATGAAAGAGAAGGGCGTTTTCTGATATAATGAAAAGCGTGTAGATTGATTTGGAGGAATTTATTGTGGATGTTAATTTTAATGAAATAAAACATATGTTTAAGCTAGATCCGAACAAATATATTTCCGATGAAGATTTAGAGAAAATTTGTGAATCAGGTACAGACTGTATTATCGTCGGCGGAACGGATAACGTCAAATTAGATGATGTATTGAATTTATTAGCACGGGTTAGACGCCATGTCGTTCCTATTATTTTAGAAATTTCAAATTTATCGTCGGTAACGCCAGGGTTCGATTATTATTTTATTCCTGTCGTTTTAAATAGTACTGAAACGAAATGGGTAACGGGATATCATCAGCAGGCCATTAAGGAATTTCGCCATTTTATTAATTGGGATAATATGTTAGCTGAAGGATATATTATGCTTAATCCTGAATCTAAAGCCTACCAATATACACAGGCAAAAAGCTGTGATGACGATGATGTTGTCGCTTATGCAGAATTTGCTTCTAAGCTCCTTCATTTACCCTTCGTCTATTTAGAATATAGTGGAACTTACGGTGATACGCATTTAGTGAAAAAGGTCGCCGAAGTGTTAGACGATTCTTTATTAATTTATGGCGGCGGGATTAATTCAAAGGAAAAAGCGCAGGAAATGGCTGAAATAGCTGATATTATCGTCGTCGGTAATGTCATTTATGAAGATTTGAAAGCAGCATTAAAAACAGTACGAGCTGTGAAAAGGGTGGATGCAAAATGAGTTTAACAGTCGATGAAATTTTAAACGGCATGAATGATGAACAGAAAAAAGCAGTTAAACATACGGAGGGCCCGTTACTAGTAATGGCTGGTGCGGGAAGTGGTAAGACCCGAGTATTAACTCATCGGATCGCGTATCTTTTAGCTGAAAAAGAAGTTCCGCCTTACAATATTTTAGCGATTACGTTTACGAATAAAGCGGCGAAGGAAATGAAAAGCCGGATTGTTAATTTAGTTGGAGAACAGGCGGATGAAATGATTATTTCAACGTTTCACTCGCTATGTGTGCGCATTTTACGTCGCGATGGTGATCGAATCGGAATTGATCGAAATTTTGTCATTTACGATAGTAGTGATCAGTTAACGGCGATGAAGGAAGCGTTAAGAATACATAAATTAGATCCGAAACAACATGACCCTAGATCATTACTTTATAAAATTAGTCATGCGAAAAATGATTTAGTAACACCGAAGGAACTAATCGAAAGGGCTGAAGCGTCTGGGGATTATTTTGAACAAATCGTTGCGAAAGTTTATGACACGTATGAAACGATTTTAAGAAAAAACCAAGCGTTAGATTTCGATAGCTTAATCATGGAGACGTATTTTTTATTTGAGCGGGTTCCTGATGTGCTTCATTATTATCAAAATCGATTTCAATACATTCATGTTGATGAGTATCAAGATACGAACCATGCTCAATACAAATTAGTGAAGCTACTCGCTAAACGATTTCAAAATATTTGTGTTGTCGGGGATTCTGATCAGTCAATTTACCGTTGGCGTGGCGCTGATATCAATAATATTTTATCGTTTGAAGAAGACTATCCTCAGGCGAGAGTTATTTTATTAGAACAAAATTACCGATCAACGAAAAATATATTAGAAGCGGCGAATCAAGTCATTGAAAATAACCGTTCGAGAAAGCCGAAAAAACTTTGGAGTGATAACGATGAAGGGCTAAAATTAACCCTTTATCAAGCTTATGATGAGCAAGAGGAAGCCCGTTATATCGCAAAGCAAGTCCAACAACTAAGTGATACTGAAGGGTACAATTATCGAGATTTTGCGATTTTATACCGGACGAATGCTCAATCTCGGGCGATGGAGGATGTTCTTGTTAAATCGAATATTCCATACCGAATGATTGGTGGGCAAAAATTCTATGAGCGGATGGAGATTAAAGATTTACTCTCATATTTACGTCTCATTACAAATCCCCATGATGATGTCAGTTTCGTCCGTGTTGTCAACGTACCAAAGCGAGGAATTGGTGCAACCTCACTTTTAAAACTGCAGGAGCACGCTGAAATGAATGATTTATCGTTATTTGATGCGGTTGAAGTAGCGGATTTTGCGGGCATTAGTAAAAAAGCCGTCAATTCACTTCATGAGTTTCGAGCATTAATTGAACAGTGGCAAAAGCAAGATGAGTTTTTAAACGTAACGGAATTAGTAGAAGAAGTATTGAAACATTCAGGCTATGAGGAAGCGTTAACGAATGAACGAACATTAGAAGCGCAAACTCGATTAGAAAACTTAGAAGAATTTAAAACTGTTTCAAGGCAATTTGATGAAGAAAATGAGGGAAATGATGAAAGTAGACTCATCGACTTTTTAACTGAATTAGCATTAGTGTCTGATGCGGATGAAGGGGATGATCTTGATAACCGTGTCACATTAATGACACTCCATTCTGCAAAGGGGCTTGAATTTCCAATCGTCTTTTTAATCGGAATGGAGGAAAACTTATTCCCTCATAGTCGCTCTCTCGTAGATGATGATGAGCTGGAAGAGGAGAGACGTCTTGCGTATGTTGGCATTACTCGTGCTGAGGAAAGGTTATTTTTGACGCACGCTTCAACGCGATTTTTCTACGGGTCAAGACAAAGTAATTTTCCGAGCCGATTTTTAAATGAAATTGATGATGATTTAATTGAAAAGGAAAGTGCTTTTAACGATTCAGTCGATATGAATGACGTGCGTTTAGATAACTTCGAAACATCTGGGTTATTTGAACGTAAACCGAAACGAAAAGCAACCGTCATTCAAACGAGGGAAAGAAATGATGAATCATGGTCGGTCGGTGACAAAGTGAACCATAAAAAATGGGGTGAAGGCGTCGTTGTTAAAGTCGTCGGGTCTGGTGATGATACAGAATTAGATATCGCATTTCCTGCACCTGTCGGCATAAAACGACTTCTTGCGCAATTTGCACCGATTACGAAAACGAATTAGGAGGTGGCTCCGGATGAACCAGGATGAAGCTTTGAAACAAATAAACGCATTAAAAAAAGAATTGAATCAATACAATTATGAATACCACGTCTTAGATCAACCGACTGTTGAAGATTATGTTTATGATCAGAAGCTTAAACAACTCATACAATTGGAAAATGAATTTCCCGATCTTGTGACGGATGATTCACCAACTCAACGTGTCGGAGGAGCGCCGTTAGATAAATTTGTTAAAGTGGAACATAGTATTCCGATGTTAAGCTTAGGAAATGCCTTTGATGAAGGTGATTTAAGAGCCTTTGATCGACGGGTGAGAGAGGCCGTAAATAAGCCATTTAACTATGTTTGTGAGTTGAAAATTGATGGACTTGCTGTATCTTTACGTTATGAAAATGGGAAGTTTATTCAAGGTGCAACCCGGGGTGACGGCTATATTGGAGAAGATATTACACAAAATTTAAGAACGATTAAAAGTATTCCACTTACTATTAATGAAGAAGAAACGATTGAAGTTCGTGGCGAGGCTTATATGCCAAAATCAGCATTTCTATCGTTAAATGAACAGCGAAAAAAGGACGGGCTTGAAATTTTCGCAAATCCGCGTAATGCTGCTGCCGGATCATTAAGACAGCTTGATCCGAAAATCGCAGCGAGCCGTCATTTAAGTATATTCATTTACAATGTTGGGAAATGGGATGCGGCCTTTATTCCGACCCATAGTGAGCGGCTTCAATATTTAAGAAAATTAGGCTTTAAAACGAATGTTGAAACGAAAACGTTCGAATCCATTGAAGATGTGATTGAATATACGAAGGAATGGACGATTAAACGGAGTGAACTAGATTACGAAATTGATGGCATTGTCATTAAAGTTGATGATATTGAGCTTCAAGAGCAACTAGGCTTTACGGCAAGAAATCCACGCTGGGCCATTGCGTATAAATTTCCTGCTGAAGAAGCCGTTACAAAAATTCGTCATATTGAACTAAGTGTCGGTCGGACGGGTGTCATTACCCCGACTGCGATACTAGATCCTGTCCAAGTAGCAGGTACAACGGTTCAACGGGCTTCTTTACACAACGAAGATTTAATTATTGAAAAAGATATTCGTCTGAATGATACGGTCGTCATTCAAAAAGCGGGTGATATTATTCCTGAGGTCGTTCGGGTAATTTTTGATGAACGGACAGGGGATGAAGAGGAATATCGCTTTCCAGAGCACTGCCCAGAATGTGGTACGACTTTAGAGAAGCCTGAAGGAGAAGTCGCTTGGCGTTGTGTGAATCCGAATTGTCCCGCACAAATAAAAGAAGGGCTCATCCATTTCGTTTCCCGCGGTGCAATGAATATTGACGGCCTCGGTGAAAAAGTCGTTGAGCAGTTGTTTAATCACGAACTTATTTCAACGATTGCTGATTTATATAAATTAAATTACGATGAACTCATTCAACTTGAGCGAATGGGTGATAAATCGGTTAACAACTTGCTTACGGCGATTGAAGCATCTAAAGGAAATTCGTTAGAAAGGCTCCTTTTCGGCCTCGGCATCCGCTATGTCGGAAATAAAGCGGCACAAATTTTAGCCAGTCATTTTAAAACGATTGATGCGTTAATGAAGGCCGACGCGGATGAACTCCAAACGATTCCAGAGATTGGTGTTAAAATGGCAGAAGCGATTGAAACATATTTTAATAAAGAAGAAGTCCAATCGTTAATTGCTGAATTGAAAGAGTTAGGCTTAAATATGGATTATTTACAGGCGCAAGTCGATACGAATATTGAATCCATATTTTCAGATAAAACAGTTGTCTTAACAGGAAAGCTTGAAGCTCTTTCTAGAAACGAAGCGAAGGAGAAAATTGAAGCGTTAGGCGGGAAAGTAACTGGTAGTGTTAGTCGGAATACCGATCTTCTCATTGCCGGAGAAGATGCCGGCTCGAAGCTTAATCGAGCAAAAGAATTAGATGTGGAAATTTGGGATGAGGCTCAGCTGCTTCAAGCCCTAAACGAGTAGGGAGTGGATCGAATGAAAAAAACGATCGTTATTCTCTTTCTTCTTAGTCTTATAATCTCTGGTTGCGCACCGAATTTTAGTTCTGAGGAGGAAGTGGTCCAAGAGCCGACAGAGGATGAAGGGGAAGAGCAGCGGTTTATTATCCCGCAAAGCTTAACCGATGAAGAATATCGAACTATGTTACCATATGAAGTGAATGCGGCAAGGGGTGTTATTACAAATCAACTTTCTAACCGTTATGATATTGAAGAGTTGGAAACTGGACTTATTCGCCATGCGACGCAAGTATTCGACCCAGAAGATTTTTTCTTTCAGGAAGGACAATATTTAAATCGTAATACATTACTAACATGGATTGATGATTTAAATCCGGTTAAAGCATCCCAGGCCCTTGATGATGATGCTACAGTTGAAGAACATCGCGAGTTCCATCAAGAAAACCCAAGAATTTTATCGCATATTTTAGAACAAAACTTTTTAACTTTAACGGATGATAATATCGTCGAGATAGGCGGTGTTGCGATAGCCCTTGCGTTAAAATCGGAATTAGCTTACACAACAGAAATTGGTGGACCGACTTACTATTTGAATATTGAACGGGAAGAAATGCTTGAGTTCGGTAAAGAGACCGCCGATAGAGTGCTAGAACGGTTACGAAATATTGAAGAATTAAATGATGTACCTATCTTAATTATGCTTTATGAACAGAGTGCGAACAATTCGGTCATGCCAGGTAATTTTATTTTAAAAACAGTCGCACAGCCTCAAACGATGCTCGTCGGTGACTGGGAGGAAATTGATGAGGAATATATTTTATTTCCTTCAAGTCGGGCGGAAAGGGATTATTATGACCATTCAGAAATGGTACGCGAATTTACGAATGATGTAACACGGTTTTTCCCGAATTACGTCGGTGTGATTGGGAAAGGTTTTTATAGGGAAGGACAATTACAACATTTATCGATTACGATTCCAATTGAGTTTAACGGAAAGCAAGAGGTCGTTGGTTTCGTTCAACATTTATACGGCTTAGTGAATGAACATTTTCCGACTCACTTTGATATACAAATTTCGATAGAATCGCTAGACCGAGTTGAAGGAATCATCGTCAGAAATGCAGGAGAGGAAGAGCCGTTTATTCATATTTATCAATAAAGTAAAACTTCAATGAGTGGGGTTTGTTTTCTCACTCGTTGTAAGTTGTTTAACTTTAGAATTTTCGCATCGCTTTTTTATCAACTTTTTCATTTTTTCTATCTCGAAGTGGAAGAGCGACTAACCGTTCATTCGGAATAAAATTTGAATGGCTCATCACTTTCCTTTAGAATAAACAATGAAAGCGCTTATTTTTAAGCTAATAATAATTAAGGAGGCATTTATTCATGGTACAAGCATATCGTCATGAACCGTTTACTGATTTTTCATTAGAAGAAAACAAAAAAGCGATCGAAGCGGCTCTACGCCAAGTAGAACAAGAGCTCGGTCAAGATTATCCTCTCATTATTGGTGGTGAAAGAATTTATACCGATGATAAAATCGTTTCATTTAACCCAGGTAATAAAGAGGAGATTATCGGTCATGTTTCTAAAGCAAATCAGGAATTAGCGGATCAAGCATTGCAAGTTGCTGATGAAACGTTCGAATGGTGGAGAAAATCAACGCCTGAGATGCGCGCAGATATTTTATTCCGTGCTGCAGCTATCGTTCGCCGCCGTAAGCATGAATTTAGCGCATGGATTATTAAAGAAGCAGGTAAACCATGGAAAGAAGCCGATGCAGATATCGCAGAAGGAATTGACTTTTTAGAATATTATGCTCGTCAAATTTTAGATATTGCTAAAGGAACGGATGTAGTAAGTCGTCCTGTAGAAGTGAACCGTTTTACTTATATTCCATTAGGTGTCGGATTAACGATTTCACCTTGGAACTTCTTATTTGCGATTATGGCTGGAACGACTGTCGCTCCAATGGTCGCAGGAAATACTGTGTTACTTAAACCAGCAAGCTTGACGCCTGTCATTGCCTATAAATTAATGGAAGTGTTAGAAGAAGCGGGAATGCCTCCAGGAGTTGTTAACTATATTCCTGGTAGTGGTGGCGAAATTGGCGATTATTTAGTAGAGCATCCACGCACTCGTTTCGTTAACTTTACAGGTAGCCGTGATGTTGGAGTTGGCATTTATGAAAAAGCAGCGAAAGTTCAAGAAGGCCAAATTTGGTTAAAACGTGTCGTTGCTGAAATGGGTGGTAAAGATACGATTGTCGTTGATGATGACTGTGATTTAGAATTAGCTGCAGAGTCAATCGTCATGAGTGCATTCGGATTTTCTGGACAAAAATGTTCCGCTTGCTCCCGAGTTGTTGCCCATGAAGAAGTATACGATGATTTATTAGACCGTGTCGTTGAACTAACGAAAGAACTTTCAATCGGAAACCCATCTGATGAAAACTTTTATATGGGTCCTGTCATCGACCAAGAAGCTTATGACAAAATTATGGGCTATATCGAAATCGGTAAAAAGGAAGGTCGCTTAGTACAAGGTGGAACTGGTGATAATTCTAAAGGATACTTCATCAACCCAACTATTATTGCTGATTTAGACCCTGAGGCGAGAGTTATGCAAGAAGAAATTTTCGGCCCAGTCGTTGGATTTACTAAAGCAAAAGATTTTGATGAAGCACTAGACATTGCGAACAATACTGAATACGGCTTAACAGGTGCTGTTATTTCAAATAACCGTAACCATTTAGAAATTGCCCGTGAAGACTTCCACGTTGGAAACCTTTACTTCAACCGTGGCTGTACAGCAGCAATTGTTGGCTATCACCCATTCGGCGGATTCAACATGTCGGGTACAGACTCGAAAGCTGGAGGACCAGATTACTTATACAACTTCCTACAAGGAAAAACGATTTCGGAGATGCTATAACCCATAATAAAGTTGGGGAATTTCCGTTGTACGTTGGCTCACTACATGAGTTAGAACAAGTACTAACATAACTACTAAATAAAAAACTTTTCAAGGACAAATCTCTGATGTGTCAGTTAGGATTTGTCCTTGATG
>CALKAL010000144.1 GCA_937983065.1 uncultured Bacillaceae bacterium
ATTTGGATTATGGAATAAACGTAGCCACTTTTGAAATTGACGGAAAAGGGACGTATCGTTATCGAATTGAGGAAATTGTTAATGATGGTGTAAGGGAAACGAGTCAGGAAAT
Source organism: uncultured Bacillaceae bacterium (assembly GCA_937983065.1). Taxonomy (GTDB): domain Bacteria; phylum Bacillota; class Bacilli; order Bacillales; family Alkalibacillaceae; genus CALKAL01. The sequence goes on from CALKAL010000144.1 coordinate 113, forward strand.
GAATCAATATATAGAGTGGGAGCTAGCAGACTCTACTTTTATTGATATATTTACTCAAAAACAGTTACTTTTAGCTGGAATTGACCCTCAAGAGGAAGCAAAATTAGTCGGCCTAGATGAAGCGATTGTTAATCTAGATTCAAGTCGTTATTTTTCACTAGAGGATCAAGCGGAACAAATACGTTTTGAACATGAAGCGGATTCTAATTTAACGGTTATTCCTGTTCTAATGAATAACCAATCGTATACGAATCAAAAAGTAATTCACACATTAGAAAAACTAAATTTTGAATCGTATGATACTGTACCTACCAATTTAGATGAAGTTGAAGGTGAACTAACCGAATCGATGACAGTTACCGATGAGGATGCCTTCTATCAAATTGCGAACAACATTTCTAATATTAATATAAAAACTGGTGAGAAACTAGAAGAGGATGAAAAAGTACCGTTTGATTTTCATTACTTGTATTCTAGGCCAGGTATGCTTAATTATAAACAAGTAGAAAGTCCGTATTCAGAAAGATGGCCCTCCACTTTTGAATTACAGAAGTTAGACTATACTAATTCATTTGGTGAGCGAATTGAATCGTTTAGAGAACCGAGTGATTTCGATTTAGATCATAATGCTGATGCCCCGATGATTCGATTAGATTGGATCGGTTTTTATGACCCGGCATTACTTGATATATCGATGGATGTAACAAATGAGCTACCGATGGAAACTTATCGGCCAGCAAGAGCGGAGTTAGTATTAGATTCAGAGCTTAACCCCGTTAATCCACCAAGACTATTAGAACCTACTAATTACTCACTATACTTAAGTTTGAATCAATTTTTAGCAGAGCCTCCTATTTTATTGACAACCCTTGATGCCGCCGAAGCAATAACGGGTCAAGCCCCAATTTCGGCGATTCGTATTAAAGTAGAGGGGGTTACGGACTTATCATCGGACAGTCAAAACTTATTAGAGCAAGTCTCTCAAGAAATTGAAGATCAAACCGGATTAATAACTGATATAACGCTCGGCTCCTCACCACAGCCAACATTAGTTAATGTGCCTGCAATTAACGAACATGACGAGCTCGGTTGGTTTGAACAATCTTGGATTAATATAGGCTCATCAATGACAATATTTAATGAAACGAAAATAGGTTATTCAGGATTGATGATTACTGTAATGGCCGTTGCAATTATTTACGTCTGGTCATCGAATCTCGTATCGTTACTTAGCCGAAGAAAAGAGTATGCGGTGTTACTGGCAACGGGTTGGAGACCAAATCAAATTAATAAATTATTCATTTTTGAATCTGTCATTTTAGGAACTTTTGTTACGATTATCTCTATTAGCATACTTAGTTATATAAATTTAACAGAAAATGTTTCGATAGATTTTCAGCAATTTATTTTAATCGGGTTATTCGCATTTTTAGTTTATTTGCTTGGCGCTATTTTCCCGATTGTTTATTCTAGGCATATCGTACCGTATGAGGCAATGAGAACAGGTGAAATTTCAAAAACGAACCGTCGTTTTATATTGACGAGGGGAATTGTTTCAATGGCTGCTAATCATTTCTTTAAAACATGGAAAAGAAATAGTTTATCTATTTTAGCTATTGCATTACCGACAAGTTTATTGGCAGTATTTTTAATCATTACGATTCGATTTCAAGGGATATTATATTTGACATATATCGGGCAATTCATTGCATTTGAAGTTGGTGTCGTTCAATATACAGCGATAATCGTCGCGTTAATTATCGCCATATTAACAACGGCAGAAATCATGTGGCAAAATATCGCAGACCGTAAAGAGGAGGTTGCTTTATTAAAAGCAGTTGGTTGGAGGAATAGGCATATACGTTATTTAATTTGGTTCGAAGGTTTAATCATTGGCCTAATAGCGGCTATAATTGCTTTAATCATCGCTTTTACTATAACGTGGGTTTTGTATCAACAAATACCTACTGAACATTTATCATTCATTCTATTAACTGGTTTTATTCCACTTATCGTCGGAGTTTTAGGAACAATTATACCCGCCGAACGTGCTGTTAGAATGTCTCCGATTAAAGGTTTAAATCGAGCAAGTTAAAAAGAGTTTTCAATAGGCTTTATTCTCTATTTTAGAGATAAGGCCTATTTTTTTATATTTACATAAATTTTTAGGTTATTCGAGAGCTATTAAAAAAATGACTATTGAAAAAAATCATCTAACTCCACAGAAAATCTTCCACTACCTTTCAATCTTTTTCTTTTGTCGTCAACATTCGACTGTACTATAATAATGAAGAGTTTGGGAAGGTTATTAATGAGGTGGAACGGATTGAATAAAATGAAGCAAATTTTGGGGAAATATCCGAGCATAAAGTGGATTTTGCTTAGTGCTGCAGGCTTAATGACATTAAGCTTAATGGGGTATTTATTCATTATTTTCGGTGGGCGATTTGTTGTTGATGAGGCGAATTTAGTTTTTTCTGAATCAACTATTCTCGTTACCGAAGATGGTGAAGAAGTCGTTAAGCTATACGATGAAAATAGAACTTATATGCCAATTAGTCAAATACCAGACCATGTGAAAAATGCGTTTATCGCCATCGAAGACCATCGCTTTTATGATCATAATGGGGTCGATGTTTGGGCGGTTGGTCGGGCTGTTTATAAAGATGTAATTACGTGGAGCAAGCAGGAAGGGGCAAGTACGATTACCCAGCAGCTCGTTAAAAATGTGTCACTAACGAATGATAAAACGTGGCTGCGAAAAACGAAAGAAGTGATGGGTGCGATTTATTTAGAGCGAATTAAGTCTAAAGACGAAATATTAGAATATTATTTGAACGAAACGTATTTTGGGCACGGTGTTCATGGGGTTGAAGAGGCAGCCCAATATTTCTTTTCTAAGTCGGTATCGGAACTAAGTTTATCTGAAGGGGCATTACTTGCAGCCCTTCCGAAAGCTCCGAATCGCTACTCTCCTCTCGTTGATGAAAATTTAGCTTTAGAACGGCGCAATATTGTCTTAAATCGGATGTATGAGCTTGATATGATCAGTGCGAACACAATGCAAAGGGAAATGGGAAAAACATTAGGACTTAATCGAGGGGAGATTAAAGAGCAGCCGTGGTTAAATACGTATATTGATCTCGTCTTAGATGAAATTGAAGATAAATATCATTTGTCCCGGGAGGAAGTGTATCGGGGTGGTTATAAAATTACGGTCGGTTTAGATGTTGAAGCTCAAGAAGTGGCGTATAACCACTTACAAAATGAAAATTATTTTCACGGTTCAAAGGATAATGCGGAGGCTACGGTCGTTATTTTAGATCAAGAAACAGGGGTTATAAGAGCTGCGATTGGTGGCAGAAATTATAATCGAGGCGATTTAAACCGTGTGAATGTTAGAAGGCAACCAGGTTCAGTTATTAAACCGCTCGTCGTATTCGGTCCAGCTTTAGAAGAAAGTGTATATGACCCTTACACGTTAATTCGCGATGAACTCGTGAGCTATAACGGCTATGAACCGCGTAACTATGATGGCAATTATGCTGGGCGAGTAACGATGTATGATGCATTAATCCATTCGAAAAATGCGCCAGCTGTTTCTGTATTAAACGATATCGGCCTTGAAAAGGGGAAAAGCTACCTAGAACGAGTCGGTATTGAAATTCCAGATGCTGGTTTATCGGTAGCTTTAGGTGGATTAGAAACAGGACTTACACCCATTCAGTTAGCGGCGGCTTATCGGACTTTTTACGATGAAGGGATATATATCGAACCTTATACGGTCGTCAAAATTGAAACACGTAAAGGAGAGCCTATTCATGATCAGACTTTGGAGATGAGGCAATTATTTTCCAAACAGACATCGTGGTATTTAACGCGAATGCTTGAAGATGTCATTCAAGTCGGAACAGCTCAAGCAGCAACTTATGACAAGGCGTTTGCGGGAAAAACAGGTTCGACGGGGCATCCGTTTCAACAAGGTGCCTTTAAAGATACATGGTTTGTCGGATTTAATCCGGAATATACGATTGCGACTTGGATTGGCTATGATGTGAGTGATGAGGAACATTATTTAACACAAGGAAGTAGGCAACCGACTTTATTAGCAAACAATATATTACAGGAACTCGATGAAATGAAACAGTTTTCTGATGAATTTATAAAACCTGATGATGTCGTTGAAATGGAAAGTCCTATAAACCTCCCTGTCATAACAGATTTAAAGGCTGACATTACATTTAGCTTTTGGGGTGGCTTAGATGTTCGATTAACGTGGCCAGTAAGTGATGATGATCGAATTGAATATTATGTTTATAGAGAAATATCAGGGGAAAGGGAACTCGTCGGAGAAGTCACTGGAATTGGGGAATATATCGTGCCATCCGTCAAATTTTTTGATAATCCAAGCTATTATATCGTCCCTGTCAACCCAATGACTGGAGAAAAAGGGCAAATTTCTAACAAAATTAAGGCATTTTAAAGACTACTTTTGGTCAAATTGATGACAATTGGTAGGGAAATCTATACTTTATAATGATTTTAATCTATAGTGAATATGGATATGAACATTATTTGTAGGTGATAAAACAATGAAAAAGATAAACGAAACGATTCTTCATGCTTATAACGGTAATAAGACTGATTACACTCCGTTATGGTTTATGCGTCAGGCGGGGAGGTCACAACCAGAGTATAATAAGCTGAAAGAAAAATATTCACTCTTTGAAATCACGCATCAACCGGAACTTGCAGCTTATGTTACGGAATTACCTGTTAAAAACTACAACACAGATGCGGCTATTTTGTACAAAGATATTATGACGCCTTTACCACCGATTGGTATTGACGTTGAAATTAAACCAGGAATTGGACCTGTCATTGATAATCCAATTCGCACGAAAGACGATATCGACAAAATTGGTGAGCTTGATCCAGAAAATGATCTTGATTACATTTTAGAAACGATTCGTATTTTAACGGAAGAGAAGTTAGATGTTCCTCTCGTAGGGTTTAGTGGTGCACCGTTCACGCTTGCAAGTTATATGGTTGAAGGAGGTCCTTCAAAGCAATATAACAAAACGAAGGCACTCATGTATGGCGAGAGTGATACGTGGTTTAAATTAATGGACAAACTCGGTGATATGATCGTTACTTATACGAAAGCTCAAATAAAAGCAGGTGCTTCCGCGATTCAAATTTTTGACTCGTGGGTCGGTGCAGTCAGTGCGCCAGACTATCGCCGTTTTATTAAACCGGTTATGGAAAAGATTTTCTTGGCATTGAAAGAAGAGAATGTCCCGACGATTTTATTTGGAATTGGGACGAGACATTTATTGTTAGAATTTAATGATTTACCTGTTTCAACAATTGGTTTAGATTGGCGTACATCAATTGTTGAAGCTCGCCAACTAGGTGTCAAAAAAGCTGTTCAAGGTAATTTAGACCCAGCTCTATTATTAGCAGATTGGGACATTATTGAAAATCGAACGAAGGAAATTTTAGATCAAGGGATGCACGATGAGTTAGGCTATGTGTTTAACCTCGGTCACGGCGTATTTCCTGAAGTAAGTCCTGATACGCTAAAACGGCTAGCAGCTTTTGTTCATGAATATTCAGCTAAATAAGGAGATGAATG
>CALKAL010000145.1 GCA_937983065.1 uncultured Bacillaceae bacterium
AATTTTTGATAATAGTAGAAAAGAAATGGGGTTTTAGATAGAGGGAAAATGGGTGAGATAAAAAACTTTTTAACATAAAAAAATCATACCCCTGAGTATTTTCGGAGTATGATTTTTAAAAACAACATATGGAATGTATTATTGACCAAATCTCATTGGTTTATCGGAAAATATAGGCTATATCATTTAAAACTCAACCTTCCGAGCAAATCCTTGGTTATAAACCCCTGGAAGACCATAATCGTACCCTAGCTTTTCCGCCGCTTCTTTCACCCAGTAAGGATATCTGAGCAAACCTTTTCCAATCGCAATCATATCAGCTTGTCCGCTTTCAACGACTTCGTTTGCTTTGACAGGATCTTCAAGGTAGCCGACGGAAATAACAGGAACGTTAAATTCTTTTTTCACTAATTCAGCATATTTAACTTGATAGCCAGCGAATACATCTGGTCTATCTGGAGAATTACCGCCAGTGCTCACATCAAATGCATCAACACCTGCATCGATAAACTTTTGTAAAAGAGGCTGAATATGCGAATAGTCGTACCCTTTTTCGCCATATTCCACCGCGGAAATACGCATGACTAATGGTATTTCTTCAGGAATGTTCTGTCTAATCTCATGAATAACTTCTAATGCAAAGCGGTCATATTCTCCGTATTCATCTTGGCGTTGGTTACTTTGTGGCGATAAAAATTGGTGAATTAAATAACCGTGTGCACCGTGCAATTCAATCACATCAAAGCCCGCCTCAACAGCTAATTTTGCACTTACACCGAATTTCTTAATAATCTCTTTAATCTCTTCAATCTTCAATTCTCTCGGAACGGGGCTCTTGTCTGAAAATGGAATCGCACTTGGTGCAACGATATCCCCATTTTCAATCGTGGATTTTCTCCCAGCATGAGCAATTTGAATCGCAACCTTTGATCCGTACGATTGGCTAGCTTCAACAATTCGCTGGTAAGAATCCACTTGACTGTCATCCCATAACCCTAAACATTGTTCTGTAATTCTTCCTTTAGGCTCTACGTTTGTCATTTCAAAGCAGATCAGTCCAACGCCGCCGACCGCTCGACTAACTAAATGGACAAAATGCCAATCATTCGGTGTTCCATCCTTTTTCTCCACCTGATATTGGCACATTGGAGAGAGCATGATTCTATTTTTTATCTCGACTTCTTTTAGTTTTATCGTACTAAATAATTGACTCAATACAATCTCTCCTCATTTAAATTTTTATAAATAAAATACGCTAACTTTACTATTTTTTATCTATATACTTCATTATTTTTCTCTAGTAAAATGTCTAAATTTTGAGTAGACATTTCTCTCTCGCCATTTTCTATCTCTTGTAGCATGTCAATTAATAATCGACATAGTGGCATTTCGATATTTGCCCGTTCAGCTAAGTTAAAAATCGGTTTAAAATGATACGGTTTTTCCGTCTTTCTTTTTCTAACTACGATATCTCGCCAAATCCCACTATGGACTTTCGTATATTTTCTTAAACGTTCAACGTGAATGTCGAGCTGGGCATGCATTTTATCTAAATCCCGGCTTTCAATAGGGTATGCATCATCGGGATTCCAATCATCAAAGGCGACCGTTTTCACACCGACATAATCGGCAACCTGCAACACTTCAGCCGCCAAATTCATTAACATCACTCGGTAACGCCGATTGTTAAAAACATCCGCCATCTTTTCATTCGTTAATGCGGTTGCGGTTAAAATCCCACCGTAAGCGAGTTTTGCCCATAAATAGCCGTAAACATTTTCACTAATTTTCACTTGTTCTAATGCTAATAGCTCGTTTTCCAGCGCTTGTAATCTTGGTGTATATTTGCCATTAAGCTCGCCAACAGACACTGAACCTTTCCCGCCATAGCTAATAACTCCAGGCTCAATATAATCGGAAAAAATATTAACAAACCCACCTAATGTCCGTTCCTCTCCAACGACTTCTGCAATGTCAATTTCACACAATCCGTTTTGAATCGAGACGACGAAAGAATCATCGGTTAAAAGGGGTAATAAAGGAGTTAAAGCATCCTTCGTAAACTGCGCTTTAACACAAAGTAAAATACATTCTACTTTTTCATCATTCTTAAGCAATTGGTCGGGAGTATATGCTTTAACCGGGACTGTAAAAGTTTCATCTTGACTTTTAATCGTCAGTCCGTCTTGATTAATCTTCTTAACATGGTCCTCTGCAATATCGACTAATTCAACGTTTCGACCTTTTCTAGAAAGTAATGCACCGATCACTCCACCAATAGCTCCTGCTCCCACAATCGTAATTTTCAACGTCGACAACTCCCTAGCTCTACAAATTTACGCTTTTTCAATTAATGCTGCTAACAATGCCGTTCTTGATACTAAATGGTCGATAAAAATATATTCATCAATCGAATGCGCCCCATCACCGACAGCACCAAGACCATCTAATGTTGCGGTATATAATGATGTATAGTTGCCATCACTTGCCCCCCCGACAAACGCTTTCGGCAAATGTTCATTACAATGCTTTTTCATCATTGTTTTCGCCATTTGATAAAGCTGTTCGCTTTCTTCATCTTTTTCCATCGGAGGTCGGGTAAACCCGCCTTTAATTTCTAATTCGACCTTATCGTTAATCGGCTCTAATTGCGTTATATATTGATGAATCTTTTTACTATCACTAATTGTCGGGACTCGTACATCCACTTTTAATTCTGCATATTCTGGAATCGTGTTTTTCGCACTTCCACCATTAATAATGCCACAGTTTACAGTAATCCCCGCTTCATAATCATTTAACGCTTGCAGTTCTAACACTTGATGGCTAATTTCTTCGATAGCACTGACCCCTTCTTCTGGTGAATTTCCAGCATGAGCAGGTACTCCACTCGCCTTAACAATATACGAAGCGACACCTTTTCGAGCAATTTTAATTGCACCGTCTTCCCCGAAAGATGGTTCTAAGACGAAAGCAAATTTACTTTTTTTAGCCTCTTCAACAATTAACTGTCGCGATGTTTTACTTCCTAACTCCTCATCTGAATTGAATATACAGACAATCTTTTTATCCTTTAACATTTGCAGCTCAGTTAATGCATGTAAAGCAAAGATCGCTTGGACTAACCCAGTTTTCATATCATATATACCAGGACCGTATACTTTCCCTTCTTCAATGCGAAACGGATTTCGCTTGATCGTACCAATTGGGTGAACCGTATCGAAATGACCGACAATTAAAATTTGTTCGTCCCCTTCACCAATTTCCCCAATAATATGATTACCGAATTCCTCATTTTCGACGATTCTCGTTTTTCCTCCCGTGAATTGTTCGAATAATTCCCTTAACATATTGCCTAAATAATCGTTTTGTTTTTTATGATGCGTTGGACTTTCTATTTCAACCACCTGTTTGATCATGTCGATCATCATTGATTCTTTATCTTTTAGGAAGTCCAAATAATTATCCATCGTTTATCCTCTCTTCTGTTTTCAATCATATGTTCAAAGAGCCGGCGATTATATTTGCCGGCTCATCTTTCAAAATTTCCTAGTTGTTATTATAAATTTCTACAAACTGCTCATAAATTTCTGTTGCTGGGTAGCCTGCATTATCTTGCTCTTCTAACCATTTATCTGTAAGTGGCGAAAGAATCTCTCTTACTTCTTCAACAACTTCATCACTTACTTCATAAATTTCCATACCTGCATCTTCTGCTAGCTGCCATGCTTCTTCACTCGTATACTCTTTAATGAATGTACTTAAGTCAGCTGTAATTTCATTGCTTGCTTGGTCAATCGCTTCTTGTACATTTTCTGGTAAAGAATTATATTTTTCTAAGCTCATCGTAAATACGCCACCCCAACCGTTAAGTGGAAGGTTTCTTATACCGTATTGTAAAACTTCCGTAAATTGATAGTCTGTCCATGACGTTGTTGAACCCCAGTATCCGTCAACAGTGTTACGACGTAATGCTTCTAAAGATTCAGAGGCACTAATCGCAATTGGTGTTGACCCAATAGCAGCTGCCGCCTCATCATGAAGCCCGCCTGATGATCTTAATTTTAATTTAGCAATATCCTCAACTGTTTCAGGCTTATCATTAACTGTTCCAATCGTGTACGGTTCCCAAGCAACAGCCATAATTGGGACAACCCCAACTTTTTCAAGCTCACTCTTAAACGGATCTTGGTTTAAAATTTCCCAATACGCATTTGTCGCCTTTTCAGGATCTACATATAAATCAGGTAACATCATAAAGTCCATTAAAGGTAATGTTTCTTCCATATAAAGTGTATAACCAACATCTAATACCCCACTTGTTACAAGATCAAACGTGTCTCCAGCAGGTCCCATTTGTGAGTTTGAGTAATGTTCGAAAGTCACTTGACCATCTGTTAATTCTTCAACTCTTTCCATCCAAGGAATAACCGCATTTACTGTTAAGTTATGGTCATCCGTTAAATGTGTACCAAACTTTAATACAATTTCTTCCCCGCTATTATTACTTCCTTCATCATTTGTTCCATTTGCATCTTCATCATTGTTACAAGCAGCTAAAAATAAAACTGCTGCCATTAAAATAAAAGCAAACTTTTTCATGACTTATTTCCCCCTTATGGATGTTTAATTTAAAAATTATTTATTTAAAGTCAATTAATAATTGACTTTGATACCCTTTAAAAATTAGGCTTCTTTTTTAAAGAAACTTGCGATGTTTAATACAAACTCGACGATTAACCTTATACAGAACAACCCTGCGCCAATAGGTACCCAAATGTAGGCAAGCCATAATGGCCAGCGAACTAAACCAGATGTGACGTTTCCATTAATAAACGCACTTAACGTTCTGTCATAACCTGTATAAAGGATTAATCCCATAATAAAAAGTCCGAGTATGATAAAAATGAGTTGTGAGATTTTTTTCATCGTTTCAGGAAACTTATCATAAACGAATGTAATACTGATATGTCCTCTTTTCGCCCACGTATACCCCATCGCAGGGAATATCATTGCGACCATTAAATAATTTTCAACAAGAACGTAGGCACCTACAATAGGAGCATCAAAAAACTGCCTCAACAAACCATCTATCGCTACAATTACCATGATGATAAACAGCCATAGCATAGATAATTGTAAAAAAACTTTATCAATTCGATCTAAGACTTTCAAAATAACACCCCCTATAACAGATTTACGATCCATGGAAAGAAGAATATAATAAAGATCATCACAAACTGGGCTGCCACAAATGGCATAACGCCTTTAAACGTCTTCTCTAACGACTCACCAGTAGCTCCAGCTGCGACATAACAGTTTAAGCCTAATGGCGGTGTTACAAGACCTGTTTCAGCCGCGGCAACGATTAAAATCGCAAACCAGATAACATCGACACCTAAAGCTTCAACAATTGGAATCGCTAATGGCAATGTTAAGTAGAGAATCGCCACTTGGTCCATAAACAATCCTAAAAACGCATACAATAAAACGAAAATTAATACGATGTAAGCGGCACTAATATCAAGGCCTGCAATGAAATCAACAAGGTGTCTAGTAATTTGTGTTAATGTTAAATAATATCCAAATACCATTGCTCCGATAATAATCGCAAAGATCATCGTTGTCGTTCTAATCGTACTCGTTAACGCTGTTTTTACCTTTTCAAAGCTCATTCTTCCCATAAATAACGGGATTAAGAAAGAACCTAATGCCGCAATACCCGCCGCTTCAGTAATCGTCACCCAGCCCGAGAAAATACTGACGAGTACAATAAGGATGAGCAGTAAGATCGACCATAAATGTTTAATTGATGCTACCTTTTCTTTAAAAGGAACCTTCTCAGTAATGGTTGGCGCATCCTGTGGACGTCTTTTCACCCAAATCAAAACGACGAGAACATACATGAGAGCTGTCAAAATTCCCGGAATAATTCCAGCTCTAAATAAATCGGTAATCGAATAGCCTGAAATTAAACCGAAAATGATTAACGTTCCACTTGGCGGAATCATAATCGCTAACGTTCCACTAATACTCGCTACACCGAGGGATAAGTTTTTTGAGTAGCCATGCTTATTCATCTCTGGTACAGCTGCTCCTGCTAATGTTGCCGTTGAACCAGTACTCGTCCCACTTAAAGCACCTAATCCAGCACCCGCAATAACTGTTGAAATCGCAAGCCCACCAGGTAATCTTCCAATCCATTTCTGCGCAACCCAGAATAGGTCACTCGTTATATTACTCGCTGTTAAAAAATTCGCCATTAATATAAATAGTGGGATTGATAAGAACTCGTAGTGGGCCACCTGAGTGTACGAGTTCGTTGCAAATATACCAAGTAATGTATCTAAATCAGCAACGAGTATTAACCCGATTGCCCCAGATGCTGCCATCGATAAAAAGACAGGAACCCCGAGGGCTAATAGTACGAATAATAATATAATCGGTAAATATATTTCCATTTGGTGAGCTCACCCTCTCTCATTAAACTTATATAAAGTGATTTCTGCTTCTTCTGCACCTTTTCTTAAAATAAAACTAACTTGATTTATTCTTCGCTTTAATTCAGTTAGAAGCATTAAATATTCATGTTCATCAACCTTATTCTGCTCCAGTTGATGAATTAAAGATAAGAGCGGAACAGTCGGCATTTTCATTGCTGGATCTGGATCAAACATCGACGTATTCACTTGCATGAGACGAACAATAATTCGAGCTAAAATATGAACCGCCTTATTCAATACACGCTTATCCGATAACTCAATGTTGTCATCAATCATTCCCTGTACCTTTTTAACCGTATCAGTGAAAATGGATAAGCTAATCTTTAAATCTTCAACAGGTAAATGTTTTTCAGCCTTCTCTATATAGGCTTGAATAATTTCACTGAGCTCCTCTGCACCAGCTTGTACATCTAAAGGAATAATGGCATCGTTACAAGCGCGGTAGACGAAAGCAAGGAAAACCCGAGCATCTCGCTCTAAATTTTTCGCATCAATTTTATCAATCGTGTCTTCTTTAGTATGCCACCACCAGCCGAAACCTGAACTTTCTGGGCCATTATCAAATTGATGTATCATATAGTGGGTATCTCGATTTTCAGGTTCTTCAGGCATTCGTTGTCCGGAAAAGCTCATAAACGCAGATGGGACACCCGCTCCCCAAAAGGATTGATCCCCATTTCGACCGAATGGCTTTCCAATAAAGTCTTGATTCGTTTCTTCTTTAACAATCTTTTTTGCTAACTTTTTCGTCAGCGCCATAATATTGCCTTCTGTTACTACTGAGGCCCCCTTAGCCCCAACGGAATCAATGTTAATATGCATATAACAGTGATCGTAAATTTCTTGAAAGTGGTTATCAAAATACGCTTGAGAGCCTGCATAGCGCCCGTGAGAATGCCCAGACCAAAAGGCCAATCGTAATGTTCGTCTAAGCGGTTGCTTCGCCAAAATTCGGCCAACCTCCATCATCACCGCATTAGCAGAGGCATTATCCATCGCTCCGTAATGCCAGCTATCGACATGACCACTAAATAAAATGAAGTTCTCAGGCTCAGTCTCGCCTTTAATTTCAGCAATCAAAGTCGGTATTTTACGCCAGCCTTCATCAACCCTCGTAATCATGCGCCCTTTTTTTCCCGCTTTACAAGCTTCAATAATTTTTTCGCCCGTCCATTGATCGACATTAATGACATGAATTCGTGGAATAAGATCGACTGTTTTAGATGTCGGATTACCCCACACTGGCGAAACAATCATATTGTGCAAATGCTCACCATTTATAAATATACAAGCTTTTGCACCTGCTTGCTCAGCCTTTTGCACTTGAACCCGTCCGGCAAACCCGTGGAAAACGACAATTTTCCCAACTACTCTTGACCCGAGCTCATCCAATCCTTTTAAATCCCCAGCGAAAACGAGCTCCTCTTCAAAACCAGCTTCACCCGTAGGAGCAGCCATTGATGTCGTTATACACGGATACTCTTTTCCTTCTAAAAAAAACTGAGATTCTAGCGGTAAACTAATAAATGCATCTGAAAATGTTAATGATGTTTCCAATCCAAATGACTTCAACTGTCCTTCAATATATTTAAATCGGGATAACTCTTCAGCCGACCCGGAATTTCTAACTTCCTTACTAATTTCATACGTAAACTCCATCAACTTTTTTGAATCCACATGATGTAAAATCTTTGTCTCTGCTATCAATTTAACGACCCCATTACTTTTTTCGTCTGTTTAACTGTTAACTATTTATCGGTATATTGAAATCTCCAGCACTGTTTCCACCATCTACATAAAGCGATGCCCCGGTTATAAACGTTGCTTCATCTGAACATAAAAACATAATCGCATTCGGTGCATCCTCTTCGGCGGACGTCCTGCCTAATGGGATTTTTTTACGCATTGCCTGAATATACTCATCACTTAAATAACTCGTATCACTACCTGGCGCAAATCCTGGACTCACCGCATTGACGCGAATCCCATGTTCTGCTAACTCCATTGCGTATCCCCTTGTCATCATTTCTAAAGCCGCTTTTGACATCGCATAAGGAACAGCCCCGATACGCGGTGTTTTTGCAGATTTTGAAATAATATTGACAACGGAACCTGGCTCATTTGCTTCAATTAAAAGCTTGCTAAAATGCTTTGTCATTAACAGCGGCGCTTTCACATTAATGGCCATAATATCATCATAAGAATCTGTCTTAAGGTCTAACAAATGACTACTCGGATAAATCCCTGCGTTATTAATTAAAAAATCCGCATAGCCCCATTCATTAGATACCGTTGAAAAATACTTCTTGATTTCCTCTTCCTGACGTAAATCAAAGGAAGCCGTACGAACTGCACCTTTCCCATTTAATGCTCGGGCTAATTCCTTTAAACGGCCCTCATTTTGATCAACTAACCAAATATCAGCCCCACTTTTATAAAAAGCTTTTGCAATCCAAGTCCCTAATACACCAGCCGCACCAGTTATGATCACTTTTTTATTTGCAAAATTAAATGTCGCACTCATTGCATCACCTCAAGATGTCGTTTAAATGACGACTTTACCAATTTCATCTTCAATCAAGATGTCACTATTCAGCTCATTCGAATGCTTTTTCATCCGCTCTAACACGTCGCGAGCCTGATGACCACTTATAAATTCTGGCTCCCCCTTTCGATTCATGCGGATTGGGTGAAATTGAATCGAATGAAGCTTACCATCCTTAAGATCCGTTTCCATCACGACCCCATCTAGCGCCTCGCCCGTCTCAAGACTTTCAAGCTGATAAGGCGGATATTTCGTTGTCAGATGTTTTACATGATCCTCACTCATACTATGGAATAAAAAATTTCCGAGACTATAAACGATAATACCGTTATTATAAGTCTCGACACCGTGAACAACATGCGGATGATGCCCCATAATGACATCAACCCCAGCATCAATTAACCGATGCGCCATAGGTCGTTGATAATCTGCAAGTGGTCCTTGGAATAATGCCGCCCAACCATTTGGCACACCCCAATGAACTTGAGCGATAACAAGATCAACATCTTCTTTAATCTTTGAAATAATATCACAAGCATGATTTAAATCATCTTCCACAACCGCTGTTTCCACCCAAGGAGCCATCCCCGGCTGCTCATCTAACGTAATACTGTCAATGTAAAATCTAGATTTCGCTCTTACCGGCGCAACCCCAGGTTTATTTTCCCCAGCGGCATACCCCGTCGGAAGCGCTGTACAAATCCCGATATGAGCGATTTTCATACCATTCATCTCTTGTATGACGGGACTAAATGCTTCCTGCAGATTGTTTCCAGCACCTACAACAGCTACATTTGCTTCTCCTAAAGCATCAATCGTCTCCAGTAAACCTTTAGAACCAAAATCCCCAGCATGGTTATTCGCTAAAGAGACGACATCTAACCCTACGTCCCTTAATGAAAATGATATTGACGGATCCGCTTTTAATGTTATCGCTTTATCCGCTCGTTCCTCAGATGTCGTTAATGGCAATTCTAAATTGACAATTCCAACATCCGATTGCTTGAAAAAATCCCAAACACGATTCACATCTTTTTGACAATCCGTAACATGTCTTAACGGAGCCAAATCACCAGCCGAAACGATTTTGACAAATGACGACATAAATTTAACCTCCCTTTCCATATGAAAGCGCATCCAATCTCAAATAAAAAAATAAAAACCCGCTTTCAATTTGTGAACTTTTCTAAAACATTCTATTTTCTCTAACATTATCACGGTTTTTTTTCGTTGAGAAATAGATTTAAACTAACATAAAATAAGATGAAACATAGCTTTCTCTATCAGATAAGCGATAGAAAAATTGAGTTATTTCGTAAAACAAATGACTATACCAGCGCTTTTTCGACATTAGTAGAAAATGTTAAAAACGTTGATGCTACACGTTTCACACGATTTGTGATAGAATATTTCTATCAAGAAAACGAAAAATTTATAGACATCATTACGAAAAATAGGTGATACGTCATGAATATTGATAACATTGTTTCCTTTATTTATGTACAACGGTTAAAAAATTTCCGAAAAGCGGCTGAAAAATTGTATATCACTCAGCCATCCTTGTCATCCCGTATTAAAACATTAGAAAAAGATCTCGGTGTCACTCTATTAAATCGAAATAAAAATAAAGTTGAAATAACGGAAGACGGTGAAAAGTTTTTACCCTTCGCCTATGAAATTTACAACAGTTACCTAAATGCAAAGGCAACTTTTCAAAAGACAGAGAGCGTTATAACCGTCGGATCGATTATTTCCGTATCAACATCGATTTTGCCTGATGCCGTCTATCAATATAAAAATAATAATCCGCATTTAACGGTTGAAGTCATTACCGCCAAGACAGAAACAATGCTTGATAAACTATTAAATAACGAATGCCAAGTCATTATTACTGAAACCGTCGACCACCCAGACATTATTACTGAGAAAATATACGAAGACACAGTCTCACTATTCGTCAACCCATCCCACGCCTTTGCCAATACGGATCGGATTATTGGTATCGAAGAAATTGCCACCGAACCATTAATATGCTTTAACTCTCAATCAACGTACTGGCAAGAAATCGTGAATAACTTTGAAAATAGACATTTAAAACCGAACATTGTCTTTAATATTGATAGTTTAGAAGCTGCTAAATCCGTCATTTTAAAAGATATCGGCATTAGCTTTTTACCAAAACTATCATTAGAGAAAGATATTGCAAGCGGGGATCTATTCAAGGTCGACATTGACCCAGACCTTGAACCAAAACGAATAATTTACCTCAGCTACCGAAAAGACGCCGTAGAAGATGTACAAATATTTTCGGAGTATTTATTAGAGGCGATTAAGCAGAAGAGTGAGAAGAAGTAGGAAAAATATAATGCTAGGAACTAAACAGCCACCTCCGAAATGGAAGTGGCTTGTTTAATGCAGTGAGAGTAAAATTCAAATAACAATTTCATCTCATCATTATTTAAAATAGACCTATCTTTTAATTGTTTCCATACCTTTCTTTTTTAATCTCTTCTATCATAGCTTCAATACCTAATTTAATCGGTGAAAAACGTCTCGTAATCCCCAATTCTTCTCTTATATTTTGGTCAGATACTTGCGAAATAATTCCACCAACATTTTTTTCGCTACTATAATTAACTTCAATTTCAGCCTCTGGTAACAGTGATTGAACAATGTCAACTAAATCAGAAATCTTAATTGTATCTGCACCAGTATTATAGTAATAATGTTTAAATTGACTTTCTGGAGCATCTAAAATGGCTAACCACTGATCAACCACATCATCAATATAAACGAGGGATACTTCAGCGTTTCCGTTATCTACAGTTACTTTTCCTGGTGGTACAAGTGGTGAAGAGTTTCACCAGCACAAAGGTGAGGAAGCAGGTTATATTATTAAAGGAACAATGGAAGTTATTTTAGATGACAAAGTTTATACTTTGAGAGAAGGTGATAGTATTTCCTTTTCAAGCGAAACACCCCATAGGTGGGTAAATAACTCTGATGAAGAATGCATTTCCATTTGGGCAATAACACCTGTTTCATTTTAATTCTTAGCAGCTAATACCCCTCCCCAATCGTACTCACATTTCCAATAACGAAGTTTAGCA
>CALKAL010000146.1 GCA_937983065.1 uncultured Bacillaceae bacterium
AATCGATGCAATATTTATGATTCGTCCGAATTTCTGCTTTTTCATTACTGGAAATACATGTTTTATAACGATAAAAGGAGCTGTCACCATCACTTTTAACATTTGCTCAAATTTCTCAGTTGGAAAGCTTTCAATATTAGAAACGTGCTGTAACCCAGCGTTGTTAACGACAATATCAATCCGTCCGAACGTATCAATCGTCTCCTGGATCATCGCTTCAATTTGCTTTTCATCCGTTACATCGCACGAAATAGCTAGTGCATTAAGTTGCTCCCGCCTCAATTGCTCCGCTTCCTCATGTGCTTTTTCACCATTTAGATCCGAAATGACAACCTTTGCGCCTGCTGTAGCGAATGTTTTAGCCATTTCTAAACCGATTCCACTAGCAGCTCCTGTTATTATTGCGACTTTATTTTCTAAAAAACCTACCAAATTGATTTCCTCCTAATTATTTATCTTTTCTAACAGTTTATAATATCGCATGAACTAAGTAAATATTCCAAAGAATCTAATAAAAAACCCGCATAATCAAAGAGATGTTAAGAGTTTGTAAAGCTTTCCAAAAACAATTGAAAGATTAATTTTCCCCATCAATAATGGAATTAATAGGACTTTCATCACAGGGCTGGGGGATCAAATGAAGAAAATTAAGTTGAATAGTATTAATTCACGAATGATGCTCTCTTTTTCTGTTATTATATTTTTATTTATCATTATGGGATTATTAAGCTATATGAGTATTCAATCGACTAATGAAAACACAGAAGATATGATTGATAACCATGTAAATGTGTTAATTCTTGAACAAAGCTTATCCCAAAATATCGTTGAAAGTACCGCTTCAATTAGTGATTATTTTTACATCGGTGATGATACATATAAGGAGAAATTTTACCGTTTACAAGAGGAAAGAGAAGGTATTGTTGAATCCCTT
Source organism: uncultured Bacillaceae bacterium (assembly GCA_937983065.1). Taxonomy (GTDB): domain Bacteria; phylum Bacillota; class Bacilli; order Bacillales; family Alkalibacillaceae; genus CALKAL01. The sequence continues at coordinate 935 of CALKAL010000146.1, forward strand.
TCTCATTTTTCCAATTTTGAACAAACGGAATCAATTCTAGCAAAATATACGCAATGGGAACGGGTCATTGAATCGGCGATCGTCGATTTTGATGACGGTTATGACTTTGTTGCCTTTGGTGCGTTAGAGCGGGCTCGACCAATTAGTGAAGCTATAACCGCAGACATGAAAGAGCAAGCAATTTATAGAGAAAATGTCATTAATGAACGAGGAACAGAAATTGTCACATCGGGTGATCGGTTATTAGTTATCCAGCTTGTTATCGGAGGCATTGTTATATTGATTGTCTCTTTAGTCGCTATATTTACATCCCGTTCGATTTCAAAGCCAATCATTTCGATTATGAAGGAATTATATCGTTTGGCTAAAGGTGATTTAGTGAAACGAGAAATTTCGGTAAAAAGTCGTAATGATGAGATGGTTAAATTAAATGAATCAGCAAATCATTTACATAAACAGCTACGGGATATGATTTTGCAAATACGACAAATTTCAAATGTCGTTTCCGTTCATAGTGAGGAATTAAAGCAATCATCAAATCAAATTAATGATACACAGAAGCATGTGACAGTGATGATGGATGAATTAGCAAGTGGCGCAGAGGATCAAGCCGTTTATGCGAATGAAATTGTTGCGTTAGTTCATCAATTTAATCAAAAAATCGATGAAGCGAATCAAAATGGTGGCCGAGTTCAGCGTCGTACGAATCGTGTTCTCAATATGACGAATGAAGGTAAAGAATTAGTCAAATTATCAACAGAGCAAATGTACACGATTAATGATACGTTGAAGGACTCAATTGAAAAAATGGAAGGGCTCCATCAACATACGAAGGAAATTTCAAACGTTATTACATCTGTTCAAAGTGTTGCAGAACAAACGAATTTATTATCACTGAATGCTACAATTGAAGCGGCGAGGGCTGGCGAACATGGGAAAGGTTTTGCAGTCGTTGCACAAGAAGTGAGAAAGCTTTCCGATGAAGTTTCAAATCTTGTAGGTGGAACAGCCCACATTATTTCTAACGTCCAGACAGAATCAAACAACGTCGCTGAATCGTTACAATATAGCTACGGTGAAGTTGAAAAAGGGATGAATCAAATTGAAGATACCGAAAGTAAATTTAATTCAATCGCTGTAGCCGTTGAAGAAGCTGTTGATAGTTTGAGTACGATTATGAACCATTTAGAAGAGTTTGC
>CALKAL010000147.1 GCA_937983065.1 uncultured Bacillaceae bacterium
ACCGTCGCACCCTCTAGTCCGACCGTCGTGGCTCTCAGTCCGACCGTCGCGCCCTTCACTCCGACCGTCGCACCCTCTAGTCCGACCGTCGCACTTTCAAACAAATCATTAACCTCAAATTCCGCAATATTTTTTATCATAAGACCATGGAAATCTTCCAATTTGCATAATAATCATGGTAGAATAGCTATACTGAATATGAATGGAGGATTTCCATGCGACATGTAATCATTACAGCTGGTACGAAAGGTCTCGGTCGGCAGATGACTGAATACTTTTTGAATAATAATTATACGGTAACTGCTACGTATCATACGGACCGAGAAAAAGCCGAGGAATTGATGGAAAACTTTAAGCATATTAGTGATCGCTTACATGTTGAACAGCTTGATGTGTTAGATAAAGAAAATATTAATGACGTTATTATGAAGGCGTTTAACCGATTTGGACGTATCGATTGTTTAGTCAACAACGCTGGACCTTACATATTTGAAAGAAAGAAGTTAGTTGATTATACCGAGGAAGAATGGAATTTAATGATTCGTGGAAATCTTGATGCTTCTTTTTATTTAGTGAAAAAATGTATTCTGATTATGCGAAAGCAGCAGTTTGGGCGAATTGTATTTCTAGGCTTTCAAAATGCGAATCAGGCGAGTGGCTGGATTCATCGGTCAGCGTTTGCTGCTGCGAAGGTTGGATTGCATTCGCTAATGAAAACGATTGCTATAGAAGAGGCAGAAAATAAAATCACCGCGAACATGGTAGCACCTGGAGATATAACAGGCTCGATGAAGGAAGGGACGATTCAGGAAAGTCGCAACACTTCCCAACATAATAGTATGACACCAATAGGTCGAGTGGGAACAGGTGAAGACATTGCAAGAACTGTTTATTTTTTATGTCATGATGATTCCGATATGATTACAGGATCCTTTATTGAAGTGAGCGGTGGTTTAGATGTGATACACCGTTATTTACCATGAGAAAACGAGTGTTAGGTTATTACTTCATATGCAATTTTAAAATCTTTTCATTTTTTTAGGAGGAATCGTGAATGAAAATTGGTGTGCCTAAGGAAATTTTAAACAATGAAAACCGAGTAGCACTGACTCCTGCGGGGGTTGACGCACTGATCAATGCAGGGCACGACGTTTTTGTTGAATCAAATGCGGGCTTAGGTTCTGGTTTTACGGATGACGAGTATCAAGAAGCTGGAGCGACCGTTGTATCTTCGGCAAAGGAAGCATGGAGTCAAGAGATGGTTTTGAAAGTTAAAGAACCATTACAAGAGGAATATGGTTATTTTTATGAAGGGCAAATTTTATTCACGTATTTACATTTAGCTAATGAGCCAGAATTAACGAAACAATTAGTTGAGAAAAAAGTTGTCGCCATCGCTTATGAGACCGTTCAATTAGATAACCGATCACTACCACTATTAACGCCAATGAGTGAAGTGGCGGGAAGAATGGCTGCGCAAATTGGTGCCCAATACCTTGAGAAAACGAAAGGCGGAAAAGGGATTCTTTTAAGTGGAATTCCTGGGGTTGAGCGAGGGAAAGTGACTGTTATTGGTGGGGGAGTTGTTGGAACAAATGCTGCCAAAGTTGCAGTCGGACTCGGTGCTAACGTGACGATTATCGACTTAAGTCCAGAGAGGTTAAGAGAATTAGATGATATTTTCGGAAATCAAATTAATACAGTGATGTCAAATCCAATGAATATTGAACAAGCAGTAAAAGATTCTGATTTAGTCATTGGTGCAGTCTTGATTCCAGGGGCTAGGGCGCCAAAGCTTGTTACTGAAGAAATGGTTCAACAAATGCAGCCAGGATCCGTTGTCGTTGATGTCGCTGTTGATCAAGGTGGAATTTTCGAAACCGTTGATGGCACGACAACTCATGATAATCCGACTTATGAAAAATACGGTGTGCTTCATTATGCTGTTCCAAACATTCCAGGCGCAGTACCGAGGACGGCTACGATCGGCTTAACGAATGTAACTGTTCCTTATGCGCTACAAATTGCGAATAAAGGCTATCGTCAAGCAGCCCTTGATAATCCACACTTGTTAAAAGGGTTCAATACATTAGGCGGTCATGTCGTATATAAAGCGGTTGCTGACAGTGTAGGTTTAGAATATAAAAATATTCAAGAACTTCTATAAAAGATGAAAACCGAAGAATGAGATGGCTCATTCTTCGGTTAACTTTTTATCAATTTGATCTAAATAATCCCCGATTCGTTGATCATTAATGATAAGATCCGCAAATTGATCAAGGGGTGTTTCATCTTGATTGACGATGACTAGCTTCGCGCCATTTTGTTTAGCAATGAGCGGAAATTGATTGGCGGGGGAGACGGTTAAAGAAGATCCTAGCACAATCATAAGTTCAGCCCGCTCAGATTCGTAAACAGCGTTACTAATTGCATCCTCAGGTAACATTTCACCGAATAAAACAACGGACGGTCTAAGTACTCCACCACATTCACACGTATAGTCGCCCTTTAAATAGACATCATTGTCATATTCTCGTTTACACGTTTCACAATGGAGTTTTTGTAAAGTACCGTGCAGCTCTGAAACGTTTTCGCTCCCAGCTAATTGATGAAAACCGTCGACATTTTGTGTCACAATGGATTGAAGTAATCCTTTCTTTTCCCAATCAGCTAAAATAAAATGCCCGTGATGGGGAGCGAATTCTTTTATTTTGACAACTCTTTCGCGGTAAAACTGAAAAAATTGTTCTACATTATTGTTTAATGCATCCGTACTTGCAATATCACTCGGATTTATATTGTTCCACAACCCTTTATTTGCCGAACGGAAATCAGGAAGACCGCTTTCTGTTGACATGCCAGCCCCAGAAAATATGACCGTATAATTTGATTCTTTTAACCATTGATCAAGCATTTAAATCATCCTTTATAAAACAATTAAATCCTTTGAAAATGCCGTTAAAGTTACAGGCCCCTCTTTCGTAATAAATAGATCATCTTCTATTCTAACGCCTCCGATAGTTGGGACGTATATTCCTGGTTCGATTGTATAACACATCCCAGCTTGAAGAAGGTCTTCATTATTCGATGATAATGACGGAAATTCGTGTACGTCAATCCCTAAGCCGTGGCCGATACGATGGGGAAAAAATTTGCCATACCCAGCTTCGTCAATAACTTGGCGAGCAGCTTCATCAATTTTACCTAAAGGGGTTCCGATTTGACTTGCTTCAATGGCGGCAAGCTGTGCATTTAAAACGATATCGTAAATCTCTTTTTGTTTTTCTGAAGCTTCCCCTACGATAACAGTACGAGTTATATCGGAACAATAACCTTTATGAACGACGCCAAGATCCATTAAAACGAAATCTCCATGATTGATTTTCGTATTATCTGGATTGCCGTGGGGTAATGCTGATTTTACTCCAGTTAAAACGGTTGTTGGAAAGGACATATCTTGAATCCCTTCTTTTTTCAAGGCATATTCAATTTCAGCTACTATTTCAAGCTCTGTTTTTCCTACTGCGATATGTTTAAGTGCTGTCTCAACAGCAAAATCAGCATATTCACAAGCTTCCTTCAACCATTTATATTCATTCTCATCTTTGATTAATCGAATTTCGTTTAAGAGTGCTTGCCCGTCAACGATGTTTAAATCATTGGCATAGTTTTTTAACGTTTCATACCGTGTGACGTTCATATTATCTTTTTCAATCGCCATGGAGTGAATCTCTTTTTTATCTTTTAAATAGTGGCCGATTTTCTCCCACGGATTTTCATGGTCAAAATACGAAATGATGTCACTCGACCAACCAGAATTTTTCGCATCCTCTAACTCTAATTCAGGAACGATTAAAAATTGATTGCCAAACTTGTCTAAATAAACGGCAATTAATCGTTCGTGGGCATTTGCATAAAGGCCCGAATAGTAAAATACATTTTCCTTCGACGTCATGAACACACTGTCAATATCGTCTTTTTTCAATGCTTTGAGTAATTTTTCAATTCGTTGTTCCACTTTAAATACCACCTTCATTTATTCAATTAACTTAATCATATCGAATCAAAGGTAATAATTGAACTGTTATTCATTAAATTATTTTTCCAGTCGTTATATAATAGAGACAAGGGAAATAATCATGCCATGTCGAAAAGATTTTAGTGAGCAAATTTTTAGGAGGTAATAAATAATGCAAATTTCTTATCATGGACATTCTGTAGTACGAATCGAAAATGAGGGGAAGACGATTTTAATCGACCCGTTTATAACTGGTAATGGACTTTCGGATTTAAATGCTGATGAGGTTAAAGTAGATGTTATTTTACTAACCCACGGCCATAATGATCATGTTGGAGATACGGTAGAACTTGCCAAAAGAAACGATGCATTAGTCGTCGCTCCAAATGAACTAGCAAATTATTTAGGTAGGAAAGGTGTTAACGTTCACAATATGCATATCGGCGGGAGCTATCCATTTGATTTTGGAAAGGTGAAATATACGCAAGCATTCCACGGATCGAGCTTTGAAGAAGAGGATGGCACGATTGTTTATACAGGAATGCCAGGTGGGATAATTTTAACGATTGGTGATAAGACGATTTATCATATGGGTGATACGGCATTATTTACGGATATGAAAATGTACGGTGATTTGCACGATATTGATTTAGCGTTTATTCCAATCGGTGATAATTTTACAATGGGACCAGAAGATGCGAAATTAGCGGCGGAATGGATTCGCGCGAAAAAAGTTGTCCCAATCCATTACAATACGTTCCCAGTGATTGAGCAAGATCCGTATAAATATGTTGAGTCGCTACCAAAAGGGGTCGGGCTAGTCATGAATCCAGGTGACTCATTCCAGCTATAGGAACTAAGGAAGTGTCTATCTCAAGGGATGGGCACTTTACTCTTTTATAAAGTGCTCACTACTATGACTTAAATTTAGAGTATAATAAATGTAAACATAGATGGGATTGAATTCTCATAAAAAAGTTAGGTGATTTCGGGATGACGAAGCACGAACAAATTTTAAAACATATAGAAGATTTACGTGTCGGGACTAAAATTTCCGTTCGGTCGATTGCTAAAGGTTTGAATGTCTCTGAAGGAACGGCTTACCGCGCGATTAAAGAAGCAGAAAATCTCGGTTTTGTCAGTACGATTGAGCGCGTAGGAACGATTCGAATTGAACAGAAGAAAAAAGATAATATTGAAAAACTTACTTTTGCTGAAGTTGTAAATATCGTCGATGGACAAGTACTTGGCGGAAAAAACGGATTACATAAAATGTTGAATAAATTCGTAATTGGTGCGATGCAGCTTGATGCGATGATGCGTTACACCGAGCGCGGTTCTCTATTAATCGTCGGAAACCGTGTGAAAGCGCAAGAGCTCGCTTTAAAAGCAGGTGCGGCTATTTTAATTACAGGTGGCTTTGATACGACGGATTATGTGAAAGAGTTAGCCGACGAATTTGATTTGCCAGTTATTTCATGTTCCTATGATACGTTTACAGTGGCGGCGATGATTAACCGGGCGATTTATGATCAATTAATTAAAAAAGAAATTATTAACGTCGATGATATGTATACACCGAAAAAAGAATCGTATGTTTTAAATGAAGCAATGACCATTCAAAGCTGGTACGATTTAAATGATCAAACAAATCATAGTCGATTTCCTGTATTGAACGACGAGGAAAAAGTCGTTGGCATCGTTTCATCGAAGGATATTATCGGCAAAGATCGTCAACTGAAAATTGGTAAAGTGATGACGAAGCAGCCGATTACCGTTAAAAAAACGACGACTTTAGCTAGTGCGGCCCATACGATGGTATGGCATGGGATTGAGCTTTTGCCTGTTGTAAATGATCAAAAGGTATTTGAAGGGGTTATTACGCGACAGGATGTCATTAAAGGTTTGCAAAACAACCAAAGACAACCACAAATTGGGGAAACATTGGACGATGTCGTGCGTAGGGAGCTTCAATTTGACCGAGAGAATGAAATATTTTCTGCGGAAGTGACACCGCAAATGACGAGCCAATTAGGATCCTTATCTTACGGAGTTTTTGCAACGATCGTCTCTGAAGTTTGCCATCAAATGTTCGTCCATAGGAAAACAGGGGATATGGTTATTGAGAATTTAACTATTTTTTTCATGAAACCCGTTCAACTTGGGAGTACGATTGAAATTATCCCGCAAGTACTAGAATTAGGTCGAAAATTTGCTAAAATAGATATACAAGTTATATCGGATGATGACGTTGCTGGAAAAGCGATGGTCATGACTCAATTTATCCCGAATTGATGGATAAAAATCGAACGGGCGCGTAACATCCCGATAAAATTCACTAGCAATCAGCGAGGGGAGGACCCTACTGATTGCAGCTTTATTTAATTAATCGGCAGTTTTTAAAATTTCATTACGGTAATGCTTCCATAGCCTGAAGCCGTAAACGATTTGCATGATTCCTAAAACGATAAATATAATGCAAATGAATAGCGCGAGTCGTGTTTGATAGAAAATATATTGATTCATACCGAATGCAGTTATAAAAACACCTAGAGCCATCCGTGCTTTTGCGTTCGTATAATGCATGTATAGCGGATCTTTTTTAGTTAATATACGAACTTTAAAGTAGAAATAAAATATGAACGAAAAAATGATAATCGTTATTAAAATTGGCACAAAAATCTCTCCTTTATAAAACATACATGTCTATTGTAACGACTCATTATAAAAATATCTAGCATAGTATGACAGAAAGGTTGAAGTTTATATGAAAAAGAAAATTATTGAACTCATTAAAGCGTACGATAAAATTATACTTCATAGACATGAGCGTCCTGACCCAGATGCTTACGGCTCACAAGTAGGCCTTGGGGAAATTATAAAAACGACTTATCCTCATAAGACCGTTTTATTAGCTGGGAAAGAAGATCCCGAGCTAAACTATTTATCTCGTCTCGATGATATAAAAGACGATGATTTTAAAGGGGCTTTAATTATCGTTTGTGATACGGCGAATGTCGAAAGAATTTGTGATCAACGTTATAACTTAGGGGAAAAGATTATTAAAATAGATCATCACCCGAATCGAGACCCTTATGGTGATTTAATGTGGGTCGATACAGAAGCTTCATCGACGAGTGAAATGATATATGAGCTGTATAAAGAGGGAAAAAATGAAGGATTTCGTTTAAATGACCGAAGCGCTCGATTATTATACGCTGGAATAATTGGCGATACGGGGAGGTTTTTATTCCCGAGCACGACGGAAAGAACGTTTGCTGCAGCGAAGGAGTTAGTAACATACGATTTTGACCGGTCGGAATTGTATGCTAATATGTATGATATTTCGCTTAAAATAGCAAAGTTTAGAGGTCAGCTTATGAAGGAGCTTGCACCTACAGAGCATGGCGTAGCTTATTTTAAAATTAATCAAGCATTACTTGATGAATACGATTTAACGGAAAGTGATACCCAATCCCTCGTTAGTATTCCTGGTAATATTAAAGGAATTATTGCTTGGGTCTTTTTTGTGGAAGATGGAGACGTCATTCGAGTAAGAATACGTTCAAAGGGACCTACCATAAATGACGTAGCTAGCCGTTATAACGGTGGTGGACATCCCCTCGCTTCAGGAGCACGTATTTATTCATGGGATGAAGCGGACAAAGTGATCCAAGATTTAAATGAAGTTTGTAAGCAATATCGATTAGAAAATGAAAATCGTTAGTTGATCGACTAGAAAGTAGTTTGACAGTCGGACTAGGTAAGCACGACGGTCGGAGCAGGAATCACGAAGGCCGGAGCAGAGTCCATGATGGTTGGAGTAATTTCCAAAACAGCCAGAAAAACGCATGACATCCTAATGCAAATCTTGCAACTATTTTTTAAAAACTAAATCCGCAGATATTCAGGTAAATCTGCGGATCAAAACATGAGTTGTTTATTAAACAATTATTTATTCGGAATAAACCAGCAGCCGAGATCATTTTTTTCGATGACGATGTTGTTAAGATTATGAGATTCAATTCTGCGTTTGAGTAGTCGAATGAGTTCTTCTGTTTCAGCATATACCGAATAGCCTTCAAGTAAAAGATTAAATTTATTGTCTGCAACACTTCGATTATTAAGTACATTCATGCTATTCACCTCATTCAATATTTATTTCTATATTTATTGTAACTTATATGAGGCTGTTTTTTTGAATTACGACATAACTTTCAAAAAATGTACAATTTTTTTAACCAGATTCTTGACTAATTTCCAGTGAAATAATAAGTTTGGGGGCAATTGTTAAATAGACGACTTTGACACTATAATTAATTTGATTCACTTGATATGCTTTATTTTCAATGGCGCGAATGACGAGCTCCCTTTGCTCTGCGACATCCTCAACTTGGCTTCCGATAATTGGATTTAGTTCGTCTTCAACGAGATTGTTTAAATGATAAATCGTAAATCGGTCAATTTTTACATCTTCAATATTAAGCCATTCAATTTCAATTTGTTGTACTTGCATTCTTCGTTGACTTTCTTTACTCATATCATCTTGATCTTGAAGAAGGAGCTCATTTGTTTTTTGAACTTCCCTTAGTTCATTTCTCAACGCTAAATTTTCTTCAATCCATCTCTCAGTATGTTCACCATAAACGTATAAAAATGATAAATAGCCGATAACAGCTCCAACAGCCGTACCGACGAAAAAAAATTGCCATTTTCTTTGTTTATAATATGGAGGTATATGCATTTACACTTCTCCTTGTGTCACCCATTCGATTAATAATAATCCTGCCTTGACGCCGCCCATCGCAGCGATAATTAACATAATTTGTTTCACTAAATCTGGTGTTGAAGCATCAAATATCCCTTTTTCAAATGTTGAAATGGCATCAAACGTTCCACCAATGGCAGCAACAACAGCCCAAATTCTTAGCTTTCTTGCTGAATTTATTAATTCCGTAATTGGCGGATCACCTGTTAAGTAAGCGCTAATGCTTCCGAATAACGCCCCACCAGTTAATACGCCAAAGGAAATGAAAAAGCATTTAATTAATGCCGAAAATAATCGTTCTTCCATGCCATCAACCTTCTTTGTCTGCTTGTCTTTATACAATCGTATGATTCGAACTGTTTTTATATGTGAAGTTTTCAGTTTGTCCAAACGTTCGATATAATAGAATAAAAGAATAAAAGGGGGATCGACATGGCATTCACCCATTTAAACGTTCAAAGTAGTTTTTCATTTTTGGAAAGTGCAATTGAAATAAATAATTATATCCATTTTGCGAAAGAAAATGGGCATCAAGTGCTTGCGTTAGCCGACCATGAAGTATTAAATGGTGCCTATCAATTTATTCAGCGTTGTCAAAAAGAAAATATCAAGCCCCTTATCGGGATGAGCGTTGATGTGTACATCGATTCAGAAAAACGTCCGTGTCGATTTATTTTGTATGCAAAAAATTTCGAAGGGTATCAATCCCTCGTTTCTATAACGAATTTAATTCAATTAGAAAATGAAAAGCTTCAATTCAATAAGCTTCTTGACTATAAACATCTCATTCCAATCGTTTCTTTTTACGATACATTCGTAGAGGAATTGTTATATTTAGGGGATGACACGTTTGTGTTAAACCTTTTCGAACGGTTAAATCGTCATTACGATCATTGGTATATTAATGTTGACCCGATGACTGCAAAAAGTGATACGGTTCATCATTGGTTATTAAAGCAAGGGCCGCGATATGTATCAAAAACGATTCTCACAACGGAAGTTCGGTATTTACAAGAGTCTGACCGAATTGGTTATGAAAGCTTAGTGGCGATAAAAAACGGGGTAGATTATGAATCAATTAAGCAACAAGGACTTAAAGGGGTTCATTTTTTATCTGAAGGTGAATTAGTTGAGAAGGTTGATCCAGTTTGGCATGATTCATTAATTCGAACGGATGAAATAGCCTCATTATGCCAAATCAATTTTCCAGAAAAATTATTCGGCTTACCGAAATACCCGTTATCAAATGGCATGTCATCCGATGATTATTTATTAGAGCTTTGTCAAAAACAGCTTCCAATCCGATACGATGAGAATACAATCGGACAAGCTAAAGAAAGATTACTTCACGAATTGCAAATAATAAAAAACATGCGCTTTTCGGACTATTTTTTAATCGTATGGGATATCGTTCATTATGCGAAACGTAATGACATATTAGTTGGACCAGGAAGAGGTTCAGCAGCTGGATCAATTGTTGCTTATTTATTAGGAATTACTGAAGTTGATCCAATCAAATATGATCTATTGTTTGAGCGGTTTTTAAATCCTGAACGGTTATCCATGCCAGATATCGATATCGATTTTTCCGATTATCGGCGTGATGAAATGATTAAATATGTCGCTAATAAATACGGAAAACATCACGTCTCTCAAATTATGACGTTCGGTACATTCCAAGCCCGTTCTGCCATCCGGGAATTAAGTAAAGTATTTCAGATTGAAAAAGATCAAATGAATGTTATTTTAAAGCATATTTCTGATCGACATGCTTCCTTAAAAAAGATCATTAAAGAAAATAATGAATTGCAAGCGTACATTAAGCAGTCGGAAACTTTAAAGCGCCTTTTCAAAGCGGCTTTTATTATCGAAGGGTTGCCACGGCATTACTCGACTCACGCGGCAGGAGTTGTTATTAGTGATGAATCGATGTTATCCCTCGTTCCAGTTGTGACTGGTCAAGATGATGTCATGTTAACCCAATGGCCGATGAATGATTTAGAAGCTGTCGGGCTTTTAAAAATGGACTTTTTAGGGCTTAGAAATTTAACCTTTCTCGAGCGAATGGTTAAGTCGATTAGGGAGAAGGAAAATAAACGGATTGATTTGCTTAAACTTCCATTAGACGATAAAAAAACGTTTCAGCTTTTACAAAAAGGTTTTACATCTGGTGTGTTTCAGCTTGAATCGGAAGGAATGAAAAATGCGTTACGTTTAGTTCGTCCGACTGAGCTAGAGCATATCGTTGCGGTTAACGCCCTATTTAGACCAGGTCCGATGCAATTTATTGAAACGTTTGCTAAGCGAAAAAATGGACAAGAACAGACCGAGATCATTCATGAAGATTTGCATGAAATAATCATGCCGACTTACGGTGTTCTCGTTTATCAAGAGCAAATTATGCAAGTCGTTAAACAAATGGCAGATTTTTCTTACGGTCAAGCCGATCTTTTACGGCGTGCGATTAGTAAAAAAGATCAAGTCGCCATGACTGAGCTTAAAGAGAAATTTATTCAAGGCTGCATGAATAACGGGTATGAAGAAAAATTAGCCGAGGAAATTTTCAATTGGATTGAAAAATTTGCAAACTACGGCTTTAACAAAAGTCACGCTGTTAGCTATTCATTAATTTCGTATCAGACAGCTTATTTTAAAGCGAATTACCCGGCTTATTTTTACGCGGAATTAATGTCTCAACATTTGCATGACGAATCGAAATTAGCCCGCTATATAAAAGAGGCAAAATCGTTAGGTATAGAAGTACTCCCACCGTCCATTAATAAAAGCTTCGGTCAATTCGTCGTGGAAAATGAAAATAAGATACGTTTCGGTTTACTTGCAATTAAAGGACTCGGCAAACAAGCTTACGATGAAATTATCAATAGTCGAAAAAATAAACCGTTTCAGCATCTGTTTGACTTTTGTAGACGGTTACCATTAAAAGCGGTTAATCAATCTATTATTGAATCATTAATACTAGCTGGTGCTTTTGATGAAACGAAGCATCATCGGGCAAAATTGTTAGCTTCAGTGATGCCTGCTATCGAGCAAGGGGAATTATTTTCAGGCTTATATGATGAATTAAATGAACCATCATTAGATATCGTAGCGACTTACGAGGAGGTTCCGCCCTTTTCAATGATGAAGCAGTTAACTATGGAAAAGGAAGTACTCGGTTTTATTATAAGTGATCATCCTTTAATGCAAGTCAGAAGATCGCTACAAAGACTTGGGGTGCACTCTATTAAAGAGGCGTTAAAAAGGCAAAGCAAAAGAAATGAAACGATTGTCTGTATCGTCCAGGAGCTCCGTCACGTTCGGACAAAAAGAGGGGAACGAATGGCATTTTTAACGCTCCAGGATGAATCGGAAGAAATCGATGCCGTTATGTTCCCAGCGGTTCATCGTGAAGCTTATCGATGGCTAGAGGAAGGGTCATTTGTGAAAATTGCAGGAAGAGTCGATCGTCGAGAAAATAAATTTCAAATCATTATTAATGCGATAGAACCGTTTTCCATCGAAAATTTACCCCAATTAACGAAGGAAAAGCTATATATAAAAATTGACAATGATCAGGAAAAAGATTATCTTCAAGCTCTTAAAAAAATGGCTAATACGTATCAAGGTGGTACGCCAATTGTCATTTATATATCAAAACAAAAGAAAACGTATCAATTGAAAGCAGAGTATGATCTAGCTGTTGATGAGCGGGTCATTGAACAATTGAAAAATATTTTTGGAGATTCTAACGTCGTATTTAGAAGTTAAACTTTTAACTTCAATTGCTTTACAGTTGAATCACTTTTGTTATAATGAAGTGGTCAGACCATTCGACTAAACGACTCAAATCGAGTAAAAAAGGAGAGGTATATGTGGCAAATTTAAAAGAAGATGCGCTACATATTCATAAAGTAAATAAAGGAAAATTAGCAACGCATTCAAAAGTACCAATTTTAAATGAACGGGATTTAAGCTTAGCTTATTCACCGGGTGTTGCTGAGCCGTGTAAAGCCATTTTTAACGATAAAAATACGGTTTATGATTACACGATGAAAGGAAATATGGTAGCTGTTGTCACAGATGGTTCTGCCGTTTTAGGTTTAGGTAATATTGGCCCAGAAGCCTCTCTACCAGTAATGGAAGGGAAGGCTGCTTTATTTAAAAGCTTCGCTGGGGTTGATTCATTTCCGCTAGCATTAAACACGAATGACGTTGATAAAATCGTTGAGACTGTGAAATTGTTAGAGCCTAATTTTGGTGGGGTTAATTTGGAAGATATTGCTGCGCCAAATTGCTTTATTATTGAAGAACGGCTTAAAAAAGAGACGAATATTCCAATTTTCCACGATGACCAGCACGGAACGGCTATCGTGACAGTTGCAGGTTTAATTAATGCGCTAAAATTGACTGGAAAGCAATTTTCTAATATTAAAGTCACTTTAAATGGTGCTGGAGCAGCGGGAATTGCTATTATCAAATTACTTTATAATATGGGGGTTCGTGATATTATTATGTGCGATTCACGAGGCGCTATTTTTGATGGACGAACTTATGGTATGAATCAAGTGAAAGAAGAAGTTGCGAAATATACGAATAAAGATAAACTAGAAGGGTCATTAGAAGACGTCATTAAAGATTCAGATGTCTTTATCGGTGTTTCGGTTGGGGGCGCTTTAACGTTTGAAATGGTTAAAACGATGAATGAAAATCCGATTATTTTTGCTATGGCGAACCCAGATCCTGAAATTATGCCCGATGAAGCTAAACAGGCGGGTGCAAAGGTTATAGGGACGGGTAGATCTGATTTTCCTAACCAAGTAAATAATGTCCTAGCTTTCCCTGGTATTTTCCGAGGGGCTTTAGATGTAAGAGCAACACGCATTAATGAACGAATGAAAATCGCAGCGGCTGAAGCAATTGCCCAATTAGTGAGTGAGGACCAATTGTCTTCTGATTTTGTTATTCCGAAGCCGTTTGATTCGAGAGTCGCACCTGCTGTAGCTAGTGCCGTAGCAAAGGCAGCGATGGAATCGGGTGTCGCTAGAATTCAAGTTGACCCTGAGGATATTAAATTAAAGACAGAACAGTTAACGGCTATCGGTGGATCTAACTAAATGAGGTGTGCTATGCCAAATTCATCGAAGAGAAAAGTGTATGAGGAAGTACTAAATAAAATACAATCATATATTGAAGAAAATGAGTTAGAAGATGGAGATAAGCTTCCCTCTGAACGGGAGCTAGCCGAACAGCTCAATGCCGCTCGTTCCTCAGTAAGAGAAGCATTACGTGCGATTGAGTTACTCGGTTTAATCGAAACGAAACATGGCGAGGGAACTTTTTTAAAAAAATATCGCCCGTATCAAACGGTTGAATTACTAGCGACGTTTGTTTTAAGACAGCCGATGACGATTCGCGAATTATTTGAAATGAAATATATGTTAGAAAAAGAATGTTTAACTCAAGTCTCCGAAGCAATGTCACATGATGAGTTAAAAGAGATGAAAGACGAATTTCATAACTATGATAAACAGCATATTCATACTCTTTTTTTCAATACACTTTTTAAAAAGACGAACAACCGTTTATTTATGAAAATATGGCAATTGATTGATAGTTTTACTTATAAAACGTATTATAAAAATCAAAATCAATCGTTATATCAAAAGCTAATCGAATTAATAGAAGAGAGAAATTTAGAGTTACAGCTTGCTGAGCTTGAAAAATATTATGACGAGAAATTTTTTACTATTCAAGCAGACTAAAAATGACAAACTTCTCATAACAATTTTATTATATTAGTAGAGGGGCTAGTCTAAAGGAGGAATCCGATTGTTAAAAGATATATTTAGCAAAAAGAAAAAATACGCAACAGTTAAGAAAAAAGATGAGGATGTTCCTGAAGGTTTAATGGTGAAGTGTCCTTCTTGTAAAGAAATTTATTATCGCAAAGAATTAGAAAAAAATTTATTAACTTGTCCAAATTGTGATTATCATCATCAAATGACGGCCTATGAAAGAATCGAAGCTTTATTCGATGCAAATACGTTTGAAGAATGGGATCAAGATATAATTTCTGAAAACCCATTGGAGTTCCCCGATTACATAGAAAAATTACAAGGTGATATTAATAAAACGGGGATGAATGAAGCGGTCGTTACTGGTAAAGGTGAAATAAATGGCTTTCCAACTGCGATTGCAGTCATGGATGCAAATTTTCGTATGGGAAGTATGGGCTCTGTAGTCGGTGAAAAAATTGCAAGGGCGATTGAAAAAGCAAAGGATGAGAAGATACCTATTATTATTTTTACTGCTTCAGGTGGTGCGAGAATGCAAGAAGGGGTTTTAAGCTTAATGCAGATGTCAAAAACATCGGTTGCATTAGAACGATTCCATCGAGCAGGTGGATTGTATATTGCTTATATGACCCATCCGACAACAGGTGGTGTTTCAGCTAGCTTTGCCTCATTAGGAGACTATAATTTTGCAGAGCCGGGTGCGTTAATTGGTTTTGCTGGACGTCGAATCATTGAACAGACGATTAGAGAAAAACTGCCAGACGATTTCCAAACGGCGGAGTTTTTAATGAAGAATGGACAACTTGATCGAGTCATTCCTCGGAAAGAGATGAAAGAGATTTTAACGACGATCTTGGACATTCATCAAGCAGGGGGTGACAGATCATGAAGCACGTTTTACCATTCGAAAAGCCCGTTGTTGAGTTAAGACAAAAAATTGCCGAGTTAAAAAAGTTTACTGATGATAGCGAAATAGATTTATCCGATGAAATTAAAAAGCTAGAGCATCGTCTAGAGTTACTTGAAAAAGAAGTTTATGGCAATATGACACCGTGGGATCGCGTGCAAATGGCGCGTCATGCTATGCGTCCGACGACATTAGATTATGTCAATAAGCTGTTTACACATTTTGTTGAAGTGCACGGTGATCGCTATTACGGTGATGATGCAGCGATGGTCGGCGGAATTGCTAAATTTGAAGGCGTTCCTGTAACAGTCATTGGTCATCAACGGGGGAAAGATACGAAAGATAATATTAGACGTAATTTCGGTATGCCCCATCCAGAAGGGTATCGAAAAGCATTACGTTTAATGAAGCAGGCGGAAAAATTTAATCGGCCAATTATTACGTTTATCGATACGAAAGGGGCCTATCCAGGAAAGGCCGCAGAAGAACGGGGCCAAAGTGAAGCGATTGCCCTTAATTTACGTGAAATGGCTGGATTAACGGTACCGATTATTTGTATCGTTATCGGAGAAGGAGGGAGTGGAGGCGCATTAGGAATAAGTGTTGGCGACCGGTTGTACATGCTCGAAAACTCAACTTATTCTGTTATATCGCCAGAAGGTGCAGCCGCTCTACTATGGAAAGACTCAAATCTTGCACAAAAAGCAGCGGAATCTATGAGAATAACTGCGAAAGATTTAAAAGAACTAGACATTATCGATGACGTCATTGATGAAATTCAAGGTGGCGCCCATCGTGATTTAGATACTCAAGCAACATTTATCCGTGAAAAAATTAGACAATCATTAGATGAATTAACGGAACTTCAAAAAAATGAACTGTTAGAATTAAGATGGAAAAAGTATCAACAAATTGGTGCGTTTTCTTCTATCGTTCGGAGCTAATTCAGCTCCGATTTATTTTTATTTTATATAAAGAAGTTGTATGATGGAAAGAGAGTAAACTGGAATGCGGGGTGTGATGTTTGAAACGAATTGGAATTTTGACAAGCGGTGGAGATGCACCAGGAATGAATGCGGCGATACGAGCGGTC
The DNA here is from genome assembly GCA_937983065.1 of uncultured Bacillaceae bacterium. Lineage (GTDB taxonomy): Bacteria > Bacillota > Bacilli > Bacillales > Alkalibacillaceae > CALKAL01. The sequence goes on from CALKAL010000147.1 coordinate 16,582, forward strand.
GTCCGGAGTGCAATCTATCATGAATTAGACGTTTTTGGTATTTATTACGGTTATCAAGGATTAATTGATGGGAAAATCGAACAATTACATATCGGCTCAGTCGGTGATATTTTACAAAAGGGAGGAACGATTTTATATTCTTCAAGGTCTGATGAGTTTAGAACGAAAGAAGGACAAAATCAGGCAATTGAACAGCTAAAAAAATATGAAATCGATGGATTAGTCGTCATCGGTGGTGATGGAACATTTAGAGGAGCGCTCAGCCTTTCAGAGCAAGGTTTCCCTTGTATCGGTGTTCCAGGCACAATTGATAACGATATTCCAGGATCAGACTTTACGATTGGCTTTGACACCGCGTTAAACACAGTCATTCAAGCGGTCGATAAAATTAGAGATACAGCAACTTCCCATGAGCGGATTTATGTCATTGAAGTGATGGGAAGGGATAAAGGTGATTTAGCTCTCTGGTCAGGTCTTGCTGGAGGTGCTGAAAGTATATTAATTCCTGAAATAAATACGAACTTAGACGATGTTATCGATAAAGTTAAGCGCGGACATGACCGGGGGAAAAGACATAGTATTATTCTCGTTGCTGAAGGAGTCGGAAGCGCGGTTGACTTTGCGGATAAAATAAGTGAACATTTAAATCTTGAAACACGAGTTACAGTTCTTGGACATACACAAAGGGGTGGGTCGCCTACTGCCAATGACCGTGTTTTAGCAAGTCGACTCGGCGCTTTTGCTGTCGACCTACTATTAAAAGGTGAAGGCGGAAAAATGGTAGGAATTGAAAAAAACCAATTAGTCTATCATGATATTGAACACGTATTAAATCGAAAAGAAGATATAGCAAAAGATCTATACGATTTATCAAACCAACTATCTATATAACTTGAGGAGGCTATATTTATGAATAAAACAAAAATCGTCTGTACAATAGGTCCTGCTTCAGAATCTGTCTCTACTTTAAACAAGCTTATTGATGCAGGGATGAATGTTGCTCGACTTAACTTTTCCCATGGTGACCATGAAGAGCACCGCCAAAGAATTGAAAATATAAAACAAGCAGCAAAAGAAAAAAATAGATCCGTTGCGATTTTACTTGATACGAAAGGTCCTGAAATTAGAACACATTTATTTAAAAATGGTGAAGCGACACTAGAAAAGGGGCAAACCGTTTATATTAGTATGGATGAAGTTGAAGGAACGAGTGAACGGTTTTCTATTAATTATTCAGGATTAATTGATGATATTGCTGTCGGCAGTCACATTTTATTAGATGACGGTCTCATTGATTTAGAAGTCATCTCAATTTCAAAAGAGACTCGAGAAATTGAAACGAAAGTGTTGAACTCTGGGGTCATTAAAGATCGAAAAGGGGTTAATGTACCGAATGTTAAAGTGAATTTACCAGGAATTACGGATAAAGATGCTCAAGATATTTTGTTCGGGATTGAACAAGGCGTTGATTTCATTGCCGCATCCTTCGTTAGAAGACCGTCCGACGTGTTTGAAATAAGAGAATTACTTGAGAAAAATAACGCAGAACATATAAAAATCATTCCGAAAATCGAAAACCGTGAAGGCGTTGAAAACATTGACCAAATTATAAATGTTAGTGATGGCATCATGGTTGCTCGCGGTGATTTAGGAGTTGAAATTCCAGCTGAAGAAGTTCCTTTTATTCAAAAAACGTTAATTGAAAAATGTAATGAAGCGGGTAAGCCAGTCATTACAGCGACACAAATGTTAGATTCGATGCAAAGAAACCCGAGACCGACTCGAGCTGAAGCAAGTGATGTAGCGAATGCCATTTATGACGGAACTGATGCAATCATGTTATCCGGTGAAACAGCTGCAGGAAACTATCCCGTTGAATCGGTAAAAACGATGTACAATATCGCAATTTATACGGAAAAAACGATCGAAAATGATATAAAGCCACTGAATCTAGGGAACGAATTGACGATTACTGATGCAATTAGTCATTCCGTTGCTAATTTATCGAAGGAATTAAATTTAAAAGCGATTATTACGCCGACAGAAAGCGGCAATACTGCAAGAATGGTATCTAAACATCGTCCAAATTGCCCAATTATTGCAGTGACATCAAAGGATTACGTCAATCGTCAACTGAGTCTCGTTTGGGGCGTTTACCCGACTTTAGCAAAACCAGTATCGACGACGGATGAAATGTTAGAATTAGCGGTTGAAAAGTCGCTTGAAAGCCGTTTCGTTAACCAAGGCGATCGAGTCGCTATTACAGCAGGGGTACCTGTTGGTGAAAGTGGTACGACAAACTTAATTAAAATTCACGTCGTTGGACAAGTCGTTGCTAAAGGACGTGGTGTTGGTAAATTTGGTGCAGTCGGAAGAGCAATAATAGCCGATGATATTGATAAGTTAGAAAAAGATTTCCAAGAAGGAGATATACTCGTCACATCAGGTACAGACCGGACGATGATGGACTATTTAAAAAAGGCGGCAGGAATTATTACTGAAGAGGGTGGCTTAACGAGTCATGCTGCAGTCGTTGGTATTAATTTAGGGATTCCTGTCATTGTTGGGGTTAAAGAAGCGACAACTAAAATTGTTGAAGGTGAAGAAATAACGATTGACCCATCCAATGGGCATATTTATCAAGGGCGAACGTACGTCATTTAAACGATTGAAGGGATAAAGCATGGCACGAATTTTATTTTTCCTATTTATATTGTTTTCGTTGATTGAGATAATTTTATTCGTTTTAATCGGGCGAGTCGTTGATGTTTGGCTCATCCTACTATTCATTCTTTTAACGAGCTTACTCGGAATCTATTTAGCAAAATATCAAGGAATCGGGATTATTAACCGTGCGCGTCAAGAAATGGCGCACGGTAGAGTTCCGACTGAGGAAATGTTCGATGGAATTGCTATTATTATCGGAGCAATTTTACTCATCCTGCCAGGTTTTTTTACAGATTTCCTCGGTTTATTATTGTTAATTCCTTTCACCCGTATCCCGATTAAAATTTGGCTGCAACAAGTGATCAAAGAAAAGGTCAAAAACGGTAACATTTATATTTATCGACGTTTTTAGCGGAAAATATAGTCTTTAATAATTCGTAATGTACCGACCTTTTTAAGAACACTTAAACTAACAGCAGCAGCTGGTCCTAAAACAAAACCGATCAATCCGAACAATTTTATAAAAACGAATAAAATAATTAAAAGCAAAAGTGGGTGAACCCCAATACTTGAGCCGATTAGCTTTGGCTCAAGTAAATTTCTAATAATCACTAACAGTAAATAAAGAATACTTATTTCAATAGTAAGCGCGTATTGGCCAGTGAAAAATAAATAAAAAACCCACGGAATGAAAATCGCACTAATCCCTACAACGGGTACTAAATCAAATAACATAACCGTTAAAGCAATGCCAAAAGCATACGTCATATCAATTATAGTTAACCCGATATATACGATTAATCCAGTTAAGCCAATCATGAAAAGCTGAGCTAATAAATATTTTTTGACGAGTGAAATGAATTCTTTTTTTGTTCGATCATAAAATTGGCGATAGCTATCTGGAAATCGGTTCAACACATAATTAAACCATTTCGGACCATCACTACTGAAAAAAAACGTCCCAATTAAGATAAAAATTAAATAATAGCTGTTTGACAGTAAATGAGTTAACCATGAAACCGTATCTTGCAAAAGTGAAAGCAAAGTATTTTTACTGAAATCGATTAAGCCATTTGTCATATCTGTTAACATCGCTTGCACCATCGCATATGACTCTGGGCTAATCGAATGAAAATATTGAGAGACGAAATGATAAATGGAGTCGATAAAACGTGTGACGATTTCTTCTCCTTTAGATAATATATACTCTATCGATCCCGGTAAATGTTGCATTAAATATTGTAGAAGATGGATAAATTCTATGACGCTAAAAGTGATTAATGTAATAAAGCTAAATAATACGAACAAAATAGTTATTAATACAGCAATTCGGCGATTTATCCGCATTTTTTTATTTAAGAGATGGACGAGGGGCTGAATGAGGATAGCTATAACGATTGCGACGAGAAACGGAAATAAATAAATAAAAGAAAAATAAACAGCGACAGTTATTAAACCAATTAAAACGATAAGCTTCGTTAAATTCACATAATTAATCGCCATCTTTTTATCCCTTCTCGAATGAAACGTCAATATTCTTCATTTGGATTTATCGCGTTTTTTTCATTGCTCGTATTAAAATTTGCTGTTCTATCCAATTCGCCTTGAAAAGTCTTGTCCAAATAGCGTTTAATATTATGTATGAAATCGCTTTTTCTTTTATGAGTTTTAATTGGTTTGATTTCACATTCGTCTTAATTTTGTTTATAATGGATTTTGGATGAGTGCTATTTTTCTTATTAATATCGCTACATAAGAAATATGTGTTCTAAGAGAATATGTATTAAGAAGGAGAGATATATTATGTCAAACCCAAAAGGACTTGAAGGAGTTGTGGCAACAGAATCTGCAATTAGCTCGATTATCGATGATCAGTTAACGTATGTCGGTTATGAAATTGATGATTTAGCTGAAAACTCGAGCTTTGAGGAAATTATTTATTTATTGTGGAATCAAAAGCTACCTACTAAATCTGAACTTGACCAGCTGACTCAACAACTAGCTGACAACATGGACCTACCTCAAGGAGTTATTGATCATTTAAAATCTTATGATCTTAAGAAGGTTCATCCGATGGCAGCTTTAAGAACAGCTGTATCAATGCTCGGTTTATATGACGAGGAAGCAGACGATATGTCAGAGGAAGCTAACAAAAGAAAAGCGATTCGTCTACAAGCAAAAATGCCAACGATTGTAACGGCGTTTGCGCGTATCCGTAATGGGGAAGAACCAGTATCTCCAAGAAACGATTTAGGATTTGCAGCTAATTTCTTATATATGTTAAAAGGAAAAGAACCAGAAGCTGTTGAAATTGAGGCATTTAATAAAGCTTTAGTTTTACATGCCGACCACGAATTAAACGCATCTACATTTACAGCACGAGTTTGTGTAGCGACATTATCTGATGTGTATTCAGGAGTTACTTCCGCTATCGGAGCCTTAAAAGGACCACTTCACGGTGGGGCTAACGAGCAAGTGATGAAAATGCTCACTGAGATTGGTGAGGAAGATAATGCAATTGACTATGTTAAAGAAAAATTAGCGAACAAAGAAAAAATTATGGGGATGGGACACCGCGTCTATCGTCAAGGCGATCCCCGTGCTAAACATTTAAGAGAAATGTCAAGACAATTAACTGAAATAACTGGCGAACAAAAGTGGTACAATATGTCAGTTAAAATTGAAGAGTACATTAAAGAAGAAAAAGGTTTACCAGCTAACGTTGATTTTTATTCAGCTTCCGTTTACCACAGCTTAGGAATTGATCATGATTTATTCACACCTATTTTTGCGGTGAGCCGTGTATCAGGGTGGTTAGCTCATATTTTAGAGCAATATAACAACAACCGCCTCATTCGCCCAAGAGCTGAATACGTTGGACCGAACACGCAAAAATACGTACCAATTAATGAACGCTAAACCGAAAGCCGGTTTTATACCGGCTTTTATAATGCTTATAACTAATTTAATATAGGAGGTATTTTTCATGTCACAAGGTGAAAAAATTACAGTTGAAAATGGTCGTTTAAACGTACCAAACAACCCAATTATTCCTTTTATTGAAGGGGATGGAACGGGTCCTGATATTTGGGCTGCCGCATCAAGAGTATTACAAGCAGCAGTTGAAAAAGCTTATAACGGTGAGAAAAAAATCGTTTGGAAAGAAGTTCTCGCCGGGGAAAAAGCATTTAACGAAACAGGTGAATGGCTACCTAACGAAACTTTAGATACTATTCGCGACTATTTAATCGCAATTAAAGGACCGTTAACAACTCCAATTGGTGGAGGTTTTCGTTCTTTAAACGTTGCCTTACGTCAAGAGCTAGATTTATTTACATGCTTACGTCCAGTTCGTTACTTTGAAGGTGTTCCGTCGCCTGTTAAACGCCCTGAAGATGTTGACATGGCAATTTTCCGTGAAAACACTGAAGATATTTATGCAGGTGTTGAATGGGAAGAAGGCACTGACGAAGTTAAAAAAGTCATTCAGTTTTTACAAGATGAAATGGGCGTGGAAAAAATTCGTTTCCCTGAATCTTCTGGGATTGGAATTAAGCCAGTATCTAGAGAAGGAACTGAAAGACTCGTTAAAGCAGCAATTGAATATGCATTAAATGAAGGAAGAAAGAGTGTCACTTTAGTTCATAAAGGTAACATTATGAAATTTACTGAAGGGGCCTTTAAAAACTGGGGTTATGAAGTAGCAGAGCGTGAATATGGTGATAAAGTGTTCACTTGGAATGAATACGATAAAATTGCCGAAGAAAAAGGTCGCGAAGCTGCAGATAAAGCTCAAGCTGAAGCAGAAGCTGCTGGTAAAATCATCATAAAGGACGCTATCGCTGATATTTTCTTACAACAAATTTTAACACGTCCGAAAGAGTTTGATGTCGTTGCAACTATGAACTTAAACGGGGACTATATTTCAGATGCCCTTGCTGCACAAGTTGGTGGTATCGGAATTGCTCCTGGTGCTAATATTAATTACGACACAGGGCATGCTATATTTGAAGCGACTCATGGTACAGCTCCTAAATATGCAGGACTTGATAAAGTAAACCCTTCATCGGTTATTTTATCAGGAACATTAATGCTTGATCATTTAGGCTGGAGAGAAGCTAGTGAATTAATTCATAAAGCGATGGATAAAACGATTTTAAGTAAAGTCGTTACTTACGATTTCGCTCGCCTCATGGACGGTGCGACTGAAGTTAAATGTTCTGAGTTTGCTGATGAATTAATTAAAAACATGGATTAATTCTCTTTAAGGGAGGATCCTATATGGCGAATAGGCGTAAAAAAGTATCAATTATCGGCGCTGGTTTTACGGGTGCAACAACCGCTTTAATGATTGCTCAAAAAGAGTTAGCAGATATCGTTTTAGTTGATATTCCCGATTTAGAAAATCCGACAAAGGGTAAAGCTCTGGACATGCTTGAAGCAAGCCCGACCCAAGGATTCGATGCTAAAATAATCGGTACAGCTAATTATGAGCAAACTAAACAATCGGATGTTGTCATCATTACAGCAGGTATTGCGAGAAAACCAGGTATGAGCCGGGATGACCTCGTACAAACGAATGAAAATATTATGAGAGCTGTGACGAAGGAAATTGTAACATATTCACCAGATAGTATAATTATCGTATTAACGAACCCAGTTGATGCGATGACTTATACAGTTTTTAAACAATCTGGCTTTCCGAAAGAGCGGGTCATAGGACAATCAGGCGTACTTGATACTGCACGATTTCGCACGTTTGTCGCAGAAGAATTAAATGTTTCAGTCAAAGATGTGACAGGGTTTGTCCTCGGTGGTCATGGCGATGATATGGTACCGTTGTTACGTTATTCATATGCAGGTGGAATTCCTATAGAGCAATTAATTTCTAAAAAGCGCCTTGAAGAAATTGTTGAAAGAACCCGAAAAGGTGGCGGAGAAATTGTCAGTTTATTAGGAAACGGTTCAGCTTATTACGCTCCCGCAGCCGCATTAGTAGAAATGACAGAAGCCATTTTAAAAGATCAACGACGTATTTTACCTTCGATTGCCTATTTAGAAGGTGAATACGGTTATCACGATATGTATCTCGGTGTTCCAACAATTATCGGTGGAAATGGACTTGAAAAGATTATTGAGCTTGATTTGACTGATAAAGAGAAAGCAGCTCTTAATCAATCCAGTCAATCAGTAAAAAATGTGATGAACAGTTTGCAAAATAAATATTAATTTAGTTACTGAACCCCAGCCAAATACGGTTTACCGTCATGGCTGGGGTTTACTATTAGTTTAACTCGCTTAAATTATCGAAATCTGTTTAACTACTTTGAGATACTTTCGATTGATTCTTATTATTACTTTTGCTATTACCTTTATTTTTATTTCTCATATTTTTAATTTTTAAGATGAGCCATAATATAAACGGAATTGGATATAAGAAAACAAAATGGGCATAAATATCAATCGTTTTTTCAACATATATATGATCCCGTGTAATCCCGAACGTTCCAAGTACTATAATAACAACGTAAAATATATAAATAAACCGCTTATATCCTTTCTTCGACTGTTTTGAAGAACTTAAACTGTAAGCTAGACGGAAATAAAGGCTGCATCGAATGAAGGTCCCAAATGTATTTAAAATCATGCCGTAAACATCGAAACGATCTAAAAAACCGAGGCTTATAATTCTTACAATTTCTTGAGCAGGATAGAGCATATTTTCAGCTTGTCCGAGGCCAAAAATCGTTATAACTCCTGTTGTTGTTGAAAGCATCATAAGAGCATTTAAAAGTACTCCAACGGTCCATAAAACAAACACTCGCTTCTGCTTTACGTCTTTAAGCGGTAAAGCTAATAGAAAAATTAATTCAATCCAAATACTCGTAATAATTAACGTACCGATAATTGCTGGATCCCAGCCATCCTCCAAAATCGGTTTTAAATTTCCCCAATCTTTTAAGGGTGAATCTAAAAGAGTAATGCCGTGCCCTGTTGCCATCGTAATAAAGGTTAATATACCAGCAGCTAAAGCAATGCTTTTAATTCCCTTTTTTGCACCGTACAAAATTAAAGGTAAAAACCAAATAATAAGTGCTGTTCGAGGTGTTTCTGGTAAAAATAAAATAAACACAAAATCAATCAAAGAACTATAAGAAAGAATTGTTAAGTATAAAAAATATAAAACAAAAAAAACGATGAATCCATAGCCTAGTGGTTTTCCTAAAATGTCAATTAAAATATGAGATAACGTTTTTTCCGAATAATGAACTTTAATACGGTAAATAAAAAAGGCAAATAAAACACCAAAGGGAATGGATATCGCAATGGATATCCATACGTCCCTTCCAGCAACGTCAATCATCAAAGGTAAGATTGTTACGTGGCCCATTATCGGTATGGCGAGTAAGAGGAGAAATAATGTTTCCCACTTTGTTAGCATATAAACATTCTCCTTTAATCTTTATCTAAAAATCGATACGGATTGTTATATGGTCTTTTTTGTGGAACGTTATGACTTTTATTCGTTAATCCTTGATGGAAAATGTTGACCTCTGTATTCACTTCAATTTGCGCATTTGCGAATACTTCTTCGTGATAAATATCTTGAATTTCTTTCCATTCATTAGGGAAATTTCGATACGTTTCTACACCAATATCGGTGACGTCTGTTTTTAATTCCTTTTGCAGTTTATTTAAAGTCGTATACGTTATTTCAGTTATCCGATTTGCAATTAACTGCTCGATCTCTTTTAGAAACTCTGCATCTAACTCTCTAGATTCGACCATAATGTTATCTCCTAAGTCACCACTTACTGATATGTTCACTTCTACCTTTAAATCTTTGCCAGTTAATGTCGGCTTAATTGATGATTCCCCTGTTTTAAATTCTAAAGAAATAAATTCTCTTGATTCTGGTCCTGGAATTTCGGAAGTAATGATTCCACCACTAATATTATTTAATAACATTCTTAAACCAATCGTTTCGTTAATTCCTAATTTACCGACCATCATTTGATCTTTTATAATAGCTGTACCTTTAATAGAAGTCGTCCCTGATTCATCTTCTGAAATTGTAATAATCGGAACATGAGCTGATTTAATTGGTCTTTCATTCATTTTTATAAGCTCATACAGTTTTACTGGAATAAATTCCGCAATTACATTTGATTGATCAAGAGCGGAAACAATTTCATCAGAAGATAAATTCTCATACAGAGTAGGTGTTTCGAATATATCCCGTATCGGATCTGGCGTAATGAAGACATAGCTGTTTAATCGGGTCATCTGTTCACGGCGTATGACATCTAGTAGTGGTATAAAAGGCAATTTAGCTAACTCTTCGGTAACAAGCCATAATCGAGTATGTCCGTAATAAAGTCTACGTTTAGCATAACGGATGAGTTCCCTTGCCGCATTCAGAGGCGTATCAGATTCTAGCTCGAGAACAACATTTTGACTTGCCCCACCTTCTTGTTCGTTTCCTGGTCCTTGTGTCGGTTTAACGATCTCGACGAAATAATTAACAAGCTGTGTTTCTTCATTAAAATCAAAACCGACTCCGTGGACTAGTGCATTTTTATCAATCTCTTCATTGTTCCAGCAACCTGTCAAAAAAATGGGCAAGACGATTATAATGGATATATAACATATCTTCTTCATTCACGACCACCTGTTTCAGGAGCGTTCGATAGTTTCTGGTCTTTTTCACTCGGTATACTTCGTGAGCGATGTCGTAATAAACGAGTCGGAAATCGAACGATTGCATCCTTTAAGTCTCTAAAATGTAAAGGTGAAAAAGGTGCCATGTATGGAATGCCGAAAGAAGTTAAAGTAACCATATGCATCAATAAAAAAAGAGATGCAACGACAAGTCCATAGGAACCGAACATTGCTGCTGCAAAAATGAAAACAATCCTTAAAAGAGCAATGGTATCGGCAATTGGTGTAATAACGAAGCCAGCAATATATGAAATGGATACTGCAACGACAGTTGGTGCACCGACTAATCCAGCAGATACGGATACTTCGCCAAGTATTAATGCACCAACGATACTAAGGGCAGAACCAATTTGCTTCGGTAATCGAACCCCTGCTTCCCGAACAATTTCATACAAAAGAATTGATATTAATACTTCAATAACTAATGGGAAAGGGACTAGCTCCCTTGCTTGAATAATCGGTACAATCATATCTGAAGGAATGAGGTTCTTTTCAAAGTTAATGGCAGTTATATAAAGTCCTGGTGATATAATGCAAAGGATAAATGCAAAAAACCGAATAATTCGGATAAGAGAACTATAATAAGGTCTAGATACATAATCCTCGGTGCTAATGAAGCTTTCTAAAAACAAATTCGGAGCAAATAAAGTAACAGGACTCCCATTCACAAAGATAACGACCCTACCTTCAACAAGGAGGTATGCCACCTTATCTGGACGTTCCGTATTACCAACCGTTGCAAAAATTGAGTAAGGATGATCTTCAATTAATTGCTCAAGCTCTCCATCATTATTTAGAGCGTCTATTTTTATTTTCTGAATGCGGTCTTTAATTTTTTTTACAAATTCGGCCTTAGCAACCCCTTTAATATAGGCGACAGTAACTTCCGTTTGTGTAAGTTCACCTAATTTGTAACTTTCAAAACGTAAATTAGGATTGACTATTCGTCTTCGAACCATCGTTAAGTTAATCGCATTATTTTCAATAAAACCTTCTCCAGACCCTCGAATGACTTGCTCGGTTAATGGTTCTGAAATACTACGGACTTCAAACCCTGCCCCTTTGATGATGAGGGCTTCTTTATAACCATCAACGAAAAGGACAATTTGTGCATTAAGCGCCGCATTAATGGCTTTATTTAAATCCTTTTCAACACTTATATCTTTAACTTGAATGACATCTTGAACTTTATCTAAATTTTTATTTGGTCTTTCTTTGATTCCTTCTAATTGAAGGGGTTTTAATAAACTATCTCTTTTAATTTGATCGTCAACGATTCCGTCTATCGCAAAGAGAAAAGCGTCGAGATATTCGTCTTCAGGTAGTTTAATATTAAACTTTGTAAATATAACATCATCACTATTGCCTATGACTTGCTTAATATATTTCTCATTATCTTTTAGCTTCGGATATATATCTTTAAGAGGCATATTTTTTTGAATTTTACTTTGATTTGCTTGAAATTGTTTAAAAAATTTATTAATGTTTCTAAATCGACTCAATCTTTATGTCACTCCCCCTTGGTGTTAATTTAAAATTTAGTATTCGCATTCTAACGGTTTCTATTCTATTTCGCTTTGATTAAATGCCTAGCTGGAGCTTTAAAAACGGGTAATGGGTTGATTGGGAGGGAACTGATTAATATTGGGGAAAGACTTAGCAATGAATGATAAGCGCATTTAATAGTTAATTGTATAAAACGAACTCGTAAAAATGGATAAAGGTTTAACTTGCGAGGAGTATGAAAGAGAAAGCACTGGGACAAGAAATATTTAAATTTATAAAGTAATATATAATATTAGCGAAAAGCTATTCATGGCTTAAAATTAGAAATGACAATAAGTAATGGGGAAATCTGATTGAACGTGTCGACTTTTATTTTCATTTAAGCCATTCATAGTAAAAAGTTATAGACATGATAGAAAATTAGTAATTATTTTCCTTCATTGACAATTTGAACGACGGATTCGAGGGATGATATTTCGATTGTCGGTTGCAGGATGATGCTTTGTTTGGCACAATATTTGTCTATGAGTTGACGTAGATAATAATTTTCAGGCAATAAAATGATTGGAAGATCCGTTAAGTTTTTTAAATGAAGTTCTTTCTCATGGGCTAAAACGTGATCCGATGGAAGCGCTAATGATAATTCTTCTTCAAATAAGAAGACAGATTCGAACGCCTCATTTTCAACAGGTAAAAACCCAATCCCTAAATCTAATTCATTGTTTAATAATTGTGTAACAATCTCTTCACTTCTAAGTACAAATACTGAAAGTTCTATATTTGGATACATCTTCTTGAAATTAATGATTGCACTTGGAAGTAAGTAATTGATGCAGCTTATTTTTTCTAATAGAGGCTGAGACATATTCTTCAACAACTTTAGTTAATGCTTCTTCTTGAACATCAGTTGCGACCACCTTTGCCCCTT
>CALKAL010000148.1 GCA_937983065.1 uncultured Bacillaceae bacterium
AATAAAGGTGCTCCAGTAAAAAAGCGGTTCCGTAAAGTAATCCGAAAAATGTGTTCGTTTGGGCCGTATATTTCATCGCTGGCATCATTTTCAAAGGGACCGTATTCGCTTTAAAGGTTTTAATCGCATTGATTGCTTTTGGTGCGCTTAAAAGAACGATTGCCGCCCAAACTGGGACCATGTCAAATATGATAAACAGGCCAGTTATTATATAGGCGGAGATAAAAAACAGTGCTAAAATTCGAATCGCCCAAGTCCGTCCAACTAAAATAGCTAACGTTTTTCGACCTGCTTCTTTATCCCCTTCTAAATCGCGGATACTGTTAGAAAGTAAAATTCCACCGATTAAAATCGCAATCGGAATCGTTAATAAAACAATCGTTAAATTCAATGTTTCTGTTTGAATATAGTAACTAATACCAATGATGACTGTCCCCATGAAAAACCCTGAAAATAATTCACCAAAAGGCGTGTAAGCAATTGGATACGGTCCTGCTGTATATAAATAACCGAATAACATCGAAATAAGTCCGACAACAGCAATCCAAAATGTCGTCATCATACAAATGTAAAAACCTAACAGAATGGCTAACCCATAAAAGATAAAAGCTATATTACGAACGACTTTTGGTTTAATTCCATCTCTAACAATCGTTCCACTAATCCCGACTGACTCTTCGGTATCTAAGCCGCGGACGTAGTCGTAATATTCATTAAACATATTCGTTGCTGCTTGAATAAGTATAGATGCAATGAGCATCGCAAAAAACAAACCGTAGTGAACGGATTGTTCCATACTCGCAATCACTGTACCAACAAAAACTGGGACGAATGATGCGGTTAACGTGTGGGGCCTGAGCATGCGCCACCATATATTAAAACCAGATTTTTCCCCTAAAGCTTCTTTGACTGATTGATTATTTGACAATGATGACATTCCTTTCCCTTTCAATCTAAACTTAGTTTAGATAAACGATATTGGCATGTCAATATACGATAATTGGTTCTCCTTGTCGTTAAAGTAAAAAAGTCATACAATAATGATGGAACTAACTCATTCACTTTTAAAAAATAAACAGGTTATCATATTTTTAATTACGTATTTTCTCAAGTGGAGGTACATTCGTTATGCTACAAACTAAAAGCAAATCGATTCAGCTTGACGTTTACGAAATATTAGAAGAAGCGAAAAAGCTGAATCGTAATTATATATCTATTGTTGAACGAATTGAGCCGATTCATCCGATCGATTTTTATTCCGCATTTCACGAGACGTTCGGTAATCGCTATTTTTGGAAACAGGCGGATGGTGGGATTGTTTTCGTTGGAATTGGCGTTGAAAAAACGTTCGAAACTAAAAATGCAAAAAACCGTTTCCGTCACATCCATTCTGAGTGGGAAAGCTTTTTAAAAAACGTTCATTTCGACTCATCGATTCCGTGGACAGGCCCACTTCTTTTAGGCGGCTTTTCGTTTTTTGACGAAAAGGAATTAAATTCAAAGTGGGACAAGTTCCCGAGTGGACAAATGGTTTTACCGAAAGTTATGTTAACGGTCTGTGATGATCAACATTATTTAACGTTTAATTTCAAAATAAATAAAGAGACTTCAGTAGATGACATTGAGGAGCGGATGAACGATATTTATCATCAATTTTCCGCAGATTATAAAGAAAACTTAGAGGGTAATGAATTAAATGAATTAAATACCCTTGAATATGAAGAGTGGGCGCATTTAATAAATGAAGCCGTTCAAACGATTAAATCCGGAAAGCTCGGTAAAGTTGTTTTAGCCCGGGAACTCGAAGCAATTTTTGAAAATAAAATTACGATCGAATCCGTCTTACAGCATTTATACGATACGGAACAAGACTGTTATGTTTTTATAATGGAAAATGATGGCGATTTATTTGTCGGTGCAACGCCAGAACGTCTTGTCCGCGTTGAAGGGGAAGAAATTCTTTCAACTTGTTTAGCGGGGACGATTTCTCGAGGAAAAGACGAAAGTGAAGATGAAGCGTTAGCGACGAGATTATTAAACGATAAAAAAAATCGTGAGGAGCATCAATTTGTCGTTGATATGGTTAAAGATGCCATTAGACCGTACAGCAATCATTTATCGATACCAGATAACCCGACGATTTATCGATTGAAGCATTTACAGCATTTATATACGCCAGTGACTGCGACGTTGAAAAAAGGGATTTCAATCTTTGACTTAGTTCAAAGTCTCCATCCAACGCCTGCACTCGGAGGAGATCCGACTGATAAAGCTTTATCTTATATAAAAGTGAAGGAACCGTTTGATCGCGGATGGTATGCCGCACCAGTTGGCTTTGTCGATAGTCAGTTTAACGGCGAGTTCGCAGTTGCGATTCGCTCGGCACTTATTCAAGGAAATGAAGCAACATTATTTGCAGGTTGTGGCGTCGTTTTAGAATCAGATCCATTAGAAGAATTTGATGAAACCGACTTAAAATTTATGCCGATGTTAAAAGCTTTAGGGGGAAAAAATGAATGAACATGGGGCAAGTGACGTATTATGTCACAAACTTTGTAAGTGAGCTTGCTTTAAACGGATTAGAAGATGTCGTTATTTCACCAGGGTCGAGATCAACACCCCTTGCGATGACATTTTTTGAACATCCACATATAAAAGAATGGGTTCATTTTGACGAGCGGTCATCGGCTTTTTTCGCATTAGGACTTGCTAAGGAAAAAAATAAACCCGTCGCACTCGTTTGCACATCTGGTACAGCAGCGGCCAATTATTATCCAGCCATTGTTGAGGCCCATTACGCTAGGGTACCGTTAATCGTTTTGACCGCGGATCGTCCCCATGAATTAAGGGACAATGGCGCACCTCAAGCAATCGACCAAATAAAAATGTACGAAAATTTCACGAAATATTTTCACGAAATGGCTCTTCCTGAATCGAAGGAAGAGATGATTCGTTATGCCCGCATTCAAGCAAGTCGAGCATATATGAACGCCAATTCGAAGCGGAAAGGGGTTAGTCATCTCAATTTTCCGTTTCGTGATCCCCTTATCCCTAATTTTGAATTAGATAATTTATGGGGCGAGGCGAAAGAGCCGATTTTAAAACATATTAACGGTGACGAGCAAATCTTACCTCACGATGTTCTATCTATCGTTCAATCGCTTAAAAATAAAGAACGAGGGTTAATCGTTTGCGGTGAGATATTGGACGAAGCGGAACAATTAGCGATTTTAAATTTATCGAAAGAGCTTAACATACCAATACTTGCTGACGTCATCTCGAATTTAAGGAAAAATAAAGCATCCCACCCATTAGTTATTTCAACTTATGATACGATATTAAAGGATGATTTATTAAAAGAACAGTTAAGACCAGACTTTATTATCCGGTTTGGCTCGATGCCCGTTTCAAAATCATATTTGCAATCGTTGCAATTGTATCCACCATCAGTTCATCTCGTCGTTGATAATGATTTAGGCTATCGTGAGCCAGCAGGGATTAATACGACGCTCATTTATAGCTCAGCTGAATCGTTCGGTAAAGAACTGTTAAAATATAAACCGTCTATTGACGTATTAGAAGATTATACGAACCTGTGGCTGAAAATGGATGCGGCGGTTCAAAACGTGTTAAAAACAAATGAAGTAGAATTAACAGAAGGGACAGCCGCCCTTGCTTTATCCGAGGCAAGTGTTGATGGCGATGTTTTAGTCGTCGGTAGTAGTATGCCTATTCGTGATATGGATACATTTTATTTACGTTCTAACCGGGACGTGAAATTAATGGCCAACCGTGGTGTTAACGGCATTGATGGGGTCGTTTCAACAGCAATCGGTATTCGGGCAGCTGGAAGAAAAACGACACTATTAATCGGGGATTTATCGTTTTTACATGATTATACGTCGCTTTTTATCGCAAGACAATATGAGCTTTCCCTCCGTATTATAGTTATTAACAACAACGGGGGAGGAATATTTTCATTTTTACCTCAAGCGAAAGAAAAACGGCAATTTGAAGCATTATTCGGAACCCCGTTTTCACCACCGATTAAACAATTAACACAGGCTATCGACGCGACTTATTATGAGCCAAAAACTTTTAATGAATTTTCGGATTTAATTCAAAAGCCAATTGAAGGCATTGAAATTATTGAAGTCATAACCGATCGAGAAGAAAACGTCTTATGGCATAGAGAAAAATGGGATCAGTCATTACGAGAAATAAAAAAAGAAAGATGAAATTTATGTTTATACAAGTTCATAACAATCATTATTATGTCGAAATTAAAGGTAAAGGAGAACCGATCGTATTTCTCCACGGCTTTACAGGTTCAACAAAAACATGGGAGCCTTTCGTAACAGAGCTTGCAAAAGATTATCAATGCATTACGATTGATTTACCAGGACACGGTAAAACAATTGCTAATAACATTAAAAATATGGACGAAGCAATTGCGGACTTAAACGACGTATTGAAACAACTCGAAGTTGACCAAGCGTATCTTGTCGGCTATTCGATGGGAGGCCGGACAGCTTTAGTATTTGCTGACAGTTTTCCTGAACGTGTGAAACGATTAATTTTAATTGGCGCCTCACCTGGATTAGACGGAGACGAAAAGAAAAAGAGATTGGAAAGTGATGATCAATTAGCGACGTTCATCGTTAAAGAAGGAATGACCGCCTTCGTCAATTATTGGGAAAATATCCCGTTATTCAACTCCCAAAAGCAGTTAAGTGATTCGGTTCAAGCGAGAATTAGAGAAGAACGATTAAGTCAAAGTGAAGCCGGACTAGCGTTATCATTGCAATCAATGGGAACGGGAAGTCAACGCTCAATGTGGAGTAGCTTACCGACGATCGACATTCCGACTTTATTAATTACAGGTGAAATTGATGAAAAATTTACGATACTAAATAAAAAAATGGATGAGCTTTTAAAACAGAGCGAGCATATCATCGTACCTAACGTTGGACATGCGGTACATATTGAAGCACCAAAATATTTATTAAAATTAATTCAACAATTTATACGATCTAATTAAAGGAGGAAACAAAAATGACAGTAGAATGGAAAAAGGTAAGAGATTATGAGGAAATTATTTATGAAAAATATAACGGGATTGCTAAAGTAACGATTAACCGACCCGATAAACGGAATGCCTTTACACCGTTAACCGTTAATGAAATGATCGATGCGTTTGCTGATGCTCGAGATGATTCTGATGTTGGTGTCATCATTTTAACAGGTGCAGGTGATCTTGCCTTTTGTTCTGGAGGCGACCAATCCGTAAGAGGACATGGTGGTTATGTCGGTGGTGACCAAGTTCCACGTTTAAACGTTTTAGATTTACAACGTCTTATCCGTGTAATTCCTAAGCCAGTCATTGCGATGGTTTCAGGATATGCAATTGGTGGAGGCCACGTCTTACATGTCGTCTGTGATTTAACGATTGCAGCAGATAATGCGATTTTTGGCCAAACAGGACCGAAAGTTGGTAGCTTTGATGCAGGTTATGGCGCTGGACTTCTCGCTGAAATGGTTGGACAGAAAAAAGCGCGTGAAATTTGGTATTTATGTCGCCAATACAATGCTGAAGAAGCTCTACAGATGGGGCTTGTCAATACGGTTGTTCCGTTAGATAAGTTAGAAGAAGAAACGATTAAATGGTGTGAGGAAATTTTAGAAAAATCACCAACTGCGCTTCGTTTCTTAAAAGCTTCCTTCAACGCGGCGACAGATGGCTTAGCAGGATTACAACAAATGGGCGGAGATGCAACCCTTCTTTACTATACGACGGATGAAGCGAAGGAAGGCCGAGACGCATTTAAAGAGAAAAGAAATCCAGATTTCGGACAGTTTCCTCGTTTTCCGTAAATATAATTGAACAAAAGAGCCGCACTGTCATGAAGTGTGGCCTTCTTTTTACATAGAATTGATTTTAAATTGAAACGAAAGGTTGATCAATTTGCACATACCGAATTGGTTAGATAAACGTGCTTATTTAACACCGAATAAAGAAGCAATCGTACTTAACCAGAATGAATCATATACATTTTACGAGCTACAACAACACGCTAAAAGCTTTGCAACCTTTTTAAAACATCAAGGAGTGAAACAAGGCGACCATATCGGATTATTATCGACGAATTGCTATGAAATGGTCGTGACAATTCATGCCCTTCATTATATCGGAGCAGTCACTTTTTTACTAAACGTACGTTTAAAAGAAGATGAGCTCCTCTTTCAATTAAAAGACGGAAACATTCAGACAGTTATTCATCATCCAAATTTAACCGAAAAAGTAAATGGCTTAAAGAAGCAACATGAACTTAAAGCGATTCATTTTAATGAACTCCCCCGCAAAGGAATAAAAGATGTTGAATTAATCGATGAAATGAATCTCGATGATGTGTCACATATTATTTACACATCCGGGACGACTGGAAATCCTAAAGGCGTACAACTGACTTATGGCAATCATTGGTGGAGCGCAACTGCTTCAGCGCTCAATCTCGGTCTTCATGAAACGGATCGCTGGCTGTTGAGCTTACCTTTATTTCATGTCGGAGGTTTATCAATTTTATATCGAAGCGTTATTTACGGAATGCCGATCCATCTGCATGAACAATATGATCTAGAAGCCGTTTATACAGATATAATGAAAAATGGTGTGACGATTGTTTCAGTTGTGACAGTTATGTTAGAAGAGCTCGTCAATCGTTTGCAGGACGACCATTTTCCAGATACGTTACGCTGCATGCTACTCGGTGGGGGACCTGCTTCAAAATCATTGTTAGAAAAATGTCGGGACAAACGCATCCCAGTTTATCAATCTTACGGTATGACCGAAACCGCCTCACAATTTTGTACTTTAGATGGCGACAATATGTTAACGAAAATCGGTTCAGCAGGTAAACCATTATTTCCTGGGCAATTAAAAATCGTTAAAAATGACCGCGAATGTTCTATTCGTGAAGTCGGTGAAATTGTTGTTAAAGGTCCTTCCGTCACAAAAGGATATTGGAATAGAAAAGATGCGAATGAAAGCTCATTTATTGAAGAATGGTTTAAGACAGGGGATTTAGGTTATTTCGATGAGGACGGGTATTTATACGTTGTCGACCGCCGAAAAGATTTAATTATTTCAGGTGGAGAAAATGTTTATCCTGCCGAAATCGAATCCGTTTTAAAGGGGATCGTTGGGATTAAAGATGCGGGTGTTGTCGGAGTAGATGATGATAAATGGGGACAAGTTCCTGTTGCATTTATCGTCCCAAGTGAACCATTAGAAAAAGAAACGATTATCGAGGAGTGCCAAAAAGCGTTAGCGAATTATAAAGTACCGAAGCAAATAATGTTTGTAGATGAATTACCGAGAAACGCTTCGAAAAAATTAATGCGTCATAAGCTAATTGATTTTTTAACGAAAGAAGGGGAATAATTTGCAGTTAGATCGAGTTCGTGTGAGACATATATCCATGAAATTAAAAAAACCGTTTCAATCAGTGAATGGCTTAGTCGTCGTAAGAGATGCACTTATAATTGAAGTTTATGATCGTGACGGACGTGTTGGGTACGGCGAATGTGTCGCTTTTACGGATCCGTTTTATACGTCTGAAACGATAACGACCGCCTGGGATATGATTAAAAACTTCCTCCTTCCGCTGTTAAATAAGCGAAAAGTAACGCATCCGAGCGAAATAGCCCATTTATTTTCACCAGTCCAAGGGCATCATATGGCTAAAGCGAGTATCGAAACGGCGATTTGGGATTTATATGCGAAACAACAAGAAAAGAGCTTAAAGGAAGTTATCGGTGGAACTTATGATAAAGTCGCTTCCGGTGTCGTTTTTTCATTAACCGATTCCATCGAAGAACAAGTACAGTATTATATGGAAAAAGGGTATAAGCGGTACAAGCTAAAGGTTCAAAAAGGAAAAGAAAGAGAAACGATTGAAAAGATGAAAGCAACCGTTGGAGATGTTCCGATTATGTTTGACGGCAACGGTAACTACGGCCCAGAAGATATGCACCACTTAGTCCAATTAGACGATTTAAATTTACAAATGATTGAACAACCTTTTAGACAGGACGATTATTATTATCATAATCAATTGAAAAAGCAAACTGAAACGCTTATTTGTTTAGATGAGACGATTCAATCAGAGCATGATGCTTTTCAGGCGATGGAGCTTGAAGCTTGCGATACGATCAATGTTAAGCTAGGTCGTGTTGGTGGATATGACACGGCGATGAATATACATCGTTATGCTAAAATGTATCAGCTTCCACTTTGGTGTGGGGGGATGTTAGAAACGGGAATCGGCCGGGCACATAACGTCATTTTAGCTTCTTTAGAACAATTTAAACTGCCAGGGGATTTATCTGAATCAGCCCGTTATTGGGAGGAAGATATTATCGAAGAGCCTTTCACTGTGAATGACGGATTTGTCAAGGTACCGACTGGCCATGGAATTGGCGTTCAAGTGAATGAAAAACAGCTTAACCAACGAACGATTAGACAATTCGACCATCCGTTTAATTAAATGGCAGCTTTTGCTTATTTTTTAAAAGCATATCCATGATAAAAATGTCCACATTAATAAATGAGGTGGATAAATCATGGATAAACGAAAATTTTATGTGAGTGTTGAGTCGCAAGAAATTTCTGAATTAATGGCAGGCAATAATAATCAGTTCATTATATACGGTGGCCCTGAAGATATTATTTATCTCCGGGAAATTTTCGACGAGTTACAAGATGCGGAATTTAGTACATTTTGGCGTGCCCACATCCCCTTTAAAGAATATCATCACGATGAGGATAACGATTCTTATGATGAATCATTATTAAGAGCGTATAAAATTATTCATGAATTAGGCGATGAGACGACACGCAAGCATATTGAACAGATGCCATTTTTTGAACAGCTCAAAAACCTTCCTGAATAAATAATTCGTTAAAATGATTTGCAATGATTTGTTTAAAACAAATTCATTCAAATCATTTTTTTTGTAACTTTTATAACTACCCCTCGTCTAACTTAGTAAAATAGCATAAAAATCTCGTGAAAATAATAGAATAATATGTTTATATTTTCATAGATATAGGAATAGTATTTATATAAAACGTTTGGAGGTGGTTATCTTGAAACTTAAATGGCTGACAGCTTTAATTATGATGGGAAGCGTCATTTCTGCAATGCAAGTGAATGTGACAATGCCACAAATTTCAGTAAATGAACACGAAAACCACCGTTTAATGGACAAGCAGGTTAACGAATTTGAGATAATTGATGAAGATGAGGAAATGAACGATTTAACGGATGAATTGATTAAAGACATTACGACACAATTCATGGATAGGCTCGTTCAAGATGTCGATAATCAATATCGAGTGTTGAATTATAAAACAATCGCTCAATTTAAAAGTAGTCTCACTAGCTTTGCATCGGATAAAGTGATTGATCAATTTGTCGATTTTTATTATTACGAAAAGGATGGACAACTTTATATCGTTCCAACTTCCACGCCACCTTGGTTTGATAAAGCGAACGATTATGAAGTAAAACGAGTTGAGGATAATATTTTTGAAGTGAAGCAAAGAAATGAATCAGAATTTCACGGTGATTACACGATCGTATTTTTAATCCGTTTGAATGAAGCGGATGAACCATTTATAATTGACGTAAACTACTTATAAAACAATACATCGAAAAGGATCGTGTCCACGTGGAAGTGTTTAAAGACTTTTATCAAAATGAAGTAAAGTATGTCATTGGTAACGAAGCTTTTTCAAAAACTCCGAAGCATGTATGGGTTATTTGTAAATATGATGATCAATGGTTATTAACGAAACATAAAGATCGCGGAATCGAATTTCCTGGGGGTAAGGTTGAAGAAGGTGAAACGGCAGAGGAAGCAGCGATTCGCGAAGTGATGGAAGAAACGGGTGGCCATATTCAATCGATTCGGTTTGTCGGTCAATATTATGTTGATGGCAAAGGTGGCGATATTGTAAAAAATGTTTATTTTGCTGAAGTGGATAAATTAATTGAACAAAAGCATTATTTTGAAACAGAGGGCCCTGTATTGTTAGACGAGTTACCGAACAATATAAAACAACAAAAACAATTTAGCTTTATGATGAAAGATGACATATTAACTTTTTCAATACGTGAATTAAGAAAAAGAAAATGGATATAAAAATCCCCAGTTAGAAGTGATTGAAGCTTCTAACTGGGGATTTGTATATTTAATAAATAAAAGGATGTAATAGAAAATTAATTTTTATATTTTGGTCCTGCCTCAGCAATTTCCTTTGTGACTTGATCGAACTTTTTAAAGTTATCATGGAATTTTGTAGCTAATTCTTTTGCTTTCTCATCATAAGCATTCGCATCAGCCCATGTTTTCTTCGGATTTAATACATCACTAGGAACGCCTGATACTTGCTTCGGTATTGAAAGCCCGAAAAATTCGTCTTCAATCGTTTCAACATTATTTAATTCACCGTGAATGGCTGCCTGAACCATCGCACGTGTATATTGTAATTTCATTCGTTTTCCTTCACCATAAGAACCGCCAGTCCAGCCAGTGTTCACTAAAAAGACTTGTGCGTCATGCTCATCAATTTTTTCACCGAGCATTTTCGCATATTTTGCGGCTGCTAAAGGTAAAAATGGGGCACCAAAGCAGGCTGAAAATGTTGCTTCAGGCTCAGTTACTCCACGCTCAGTTCCGGCAAGCTTACTCGTATATCCACTTAAGAAATGATACATCGCTTGTTCCTTCGTTAATTTACTGATTGGTGGAAGAACTCCGAATGCATCTGCCGTTAAAAAGATAATCGTATTCGGGTGTCCCGCAAGACTTGGTTGTGCAATTTTATCAATATATTGAATTGGATAAGCAACGCGAGTGTTTTCTGTTAAAGACGTATCATCATAATCTTCAACCCGAGTATTTTCATCAATAACGACATTTTCTAAAACCGAACCGAAACGAATCGCATTGTAAATTTGTGGCTCTTTTTCTTCAGATAAGTTAACACATTTAGCGTAGCAGCCACCCTCGATATTAAATACCCCTTTATCAGACCAGCCGTGCTCATCATCGCCGATTAGAAAACGGTTTGGATCCGTTGACAACGTTGTTTTTCCAGTGCCTGATAACCCGAAAAATAACGCTACATCACCTTTTTCACCGACGTTAGCTGAACAGTGCATTGATAAGATATTTTTCTTCTCAGGAAGTAAGTAATTCATAATGGAGAAAATCGATTTTTTAATTTCTCCAGCATATTCCGTCCCACCAATGAGTACAATCCGATGTTTGAAGGAAACGATAATAAATGTTTCTGAACGGGTTCCATCGACTTTCGGATCAGCTTTAAATGTTGGAGCAGAGATGACTGTAAATTCTGCTTCATGATTTTTTAGTTCCTCTTCAGTTGGACGAATGAATAATTGATGGGCAAATAAATTATGCCATGCAAATTCTGTGATAACTTGTAAGGAGAGACGGTTGTTTAGATCTGCACCTGCAAAACCTTTAAAAGTATAAGTTTCGTCCTTACCTTTTAGATGCTGAACGGTTTTATCTAACAGGTTTAAAAATTTATCTTCACTGATTGGTTGGTTCACTTCTCCCCAATCAATTGTATGAATCGTTTCTTCATCTTCAACGATAAATTTATCTTTCGGTGAGCGTCCAGTATATTTTCCCGTTGTCATACTTACGGCTCCACTCGATGTTAATCTTCCTTCTCCTCTAGATACAATTTTCTCAACTAAGGTAGCGACAGAAAGATTGTTGTGATTCTTTTCGTTACTCATTAATTCTGTGATGGCAGAATCAATATTCATCGTTTTCATTCGCTTCTCATCCTTTACTTATAAAAGTTTTTAATTATCATTATTATGCTTAATAGTATAACACATTTGATTTAATAAACCATACTAATGATGGGCAATCCAACTAATTTTTTTATTAAATTCATCATTTCGCAACATTTTTAATATGATTATGTGAAAGATTAAAATAGGTTATCATATTTTTAAAAAGGTTAAGCTTAAAATGCTTCTCCCTTCAGTATTTATACTAGAAGCATTGACATGTTTTAGTATACAAGTTATGATAATTCAGAACAACATAATCTCTTATCAAGAGTAGTCGGAGGGAACAGGCCCTATGAAGCTCGGCAACCATCACAGGTGTGACAGGTGCTATCCTGATGCAAGGATTATTTTCCTTGGGCGATAAGAGTGAAGGGTAAATCACGTCCTTTCCTCTTAAAATGGGAAGGATTTTTTTATGCCTTCACATGCGCTAAGATACAATTTAAAGGAAATAATCAACCAATAATTATCATAGCACTGTCAAGTTCAATTGTTAATTTATACGATACATAAAGATAAAGGGATTTAATAGGAGGTCATTAATCATGGAAAATCAACGGCGATTATTTACATCTGAATCGGTTACGGAAGGACATCCAGACAAAATATGTGACCAAATTTCAGACGCTATACTCGATGAAATTTTAAAGGAAGATCCTCATGCAAGAGTCGCTTGTGAAACGACGGTGACGACTGGCTTAGTATTAGTTACTGGAGAAATAACGACTTCTACTTATGTAGATATATCGGCAATCGTTCGTCAAACCGTTAAAGATATCGGCTATACTAGAGCAAAATATGGTTTTGACTCTGAGACATGTGCAGTTCTCACGTCGATTGATGAACAATCACCCGATATCGCATTAGGTGTTAATGTTGCTTATGAAAAAAGAGCAGGCGGGTTAACGGATGAAGCGATTGAAGAAATTGGGGCAGGAGACCAAGGTTTAATGTTTGGTTACGCAACGAATGAAACGGAGGAATTAATGCCTCTACCAGTTTCATTAGCTCATAAATTAGCGAAACGTCTTGCAAATTTACGTAAATCAGGGGAGTTAAATTATTTACGTCCTGACGGGAAGACGCAAGTGACCGTTGAATATGATGAAAACGGTAAGCCAGATCGAGTGGATACGATTGTCATTTCAACGCAACACCATCCTGAAGTGACAATTGAACAAATTGAAGCCGATATGATTGAACATGTCATTAAGCCGATTGTGCCTGAGCATTTATTAGATGAGGAAACGAAATATTTCATTAACCCTACAGGCCGCTTTGTCGTCGGAGGCCCTCAAGGTGATGCTGGATTAACAGGACGGAAAATTATCGTAGATACATACGGTGGTTTTGCCCGTCACGGCGGAGGAGCTTTCAGTGGGAAGGACCCAACAAAGGTTGATCGCTCTGCTGCTTATGCTGCAAGGTATGTTGCCAAAAATATTGTTGCTGCAGGGCTCGCTGATCAATGTGAGGTTCAATTAGCCTATGCAATCGGGGTAGCACGCCCTGTATCCATCTCTGTTAACACATTCGGTACAGGTAAAGTGTCTGAACAAAAATTAGTCGAAGCAGTTAATCAAACATTCGACTTAAGACCAGCAGGCATTATTGAGATGTTAGATTTGCGTCGCCCGATTTACAAAAAAACGGCAGCTTATGGCCATTTTGGACGCGACGAAGAAACTTTCACTTGGGAAAAAACGGACAAAACGGATCAACTCATTCAATATACGAAAGAATAAATTTTTTGGATGAACTAAAACTTGTTAACATGGTGTCCCGCTTTCACGGATAATTAGCGGTGCGGATGTTAACAAGTTTTTATTTTGGTTGGATGGGTTGATGGTTAATGTTGAACAAGGTTGTTGAGTTTATCTCGCGACGGTCGGAGTAGGTGCTAACGGTCGGAG
>CALKAL010000149.1 GCA_937983065.1 uncultured Bacillaceae bacterium
GGTGGAAGGAATTTTGTTTTTTCGTTACCGTAAATTTTTATATAATTCGTCTAAAGCCCAAATCTTTATGCTGGCTCCAGAGATTTGTCCGATAGAGGCGGTCTATAGCCCAAATCTTCAAGCCGACTCCAAAGATTTGTCCAATAGAAGCGGTCTAAAACCCAAATCTTCAAGCCGACTCCAAAGATTTGTCCAATAGAAGCGGTCTAAAACCCAAATCTTCAAGCCGACTCCAAAGATTTGTCCAATAGACGCCGCCTAAAGCCCAAATCTTCAGGCTAACTCTAAAGATTTGTCCTTTAGAACCTGCTATTTATCTAGCACGCTTCATTCATGCTTTAAAATACAAATTTTAAGTAAAGCTTTTCTTTATTTCAAAAAATAATTAAAACACTACATAAACAGTCGTATTTTAAATTGCAAAAGCAAGTTTAAAAGTAGTTCAACATAATTGAATCTCGTTAGAAAAGTTGGTACGATAGAAATGAAAAAATTTAAAATAAAGGGGCATGCTCTATGGACTTTAATCTTTATATGCAAGACTTCGTTAATAAGGCGAAAGAAGAGATAAACGAAGCTGGGTTTGAATCATTATCAACGCCAGAAGAGGTTGATCAAGCTTTTGCTCGTAAAGGAACAACATTAGTAATGGTTAATTCTACATGCGGATGTGCAGGAGGAATTGCACGCCCAGCAGCATCAAATGCCATTCATTATGATCGCCGTCCAGATCATTTAGTGACAGTCTTTGCTGGACAAGATCGAGAAGCAACAGAAAGAGCTCGTGAATATTTCGAAGGCTACCTTCCATCATCACCATCTTTTGCGCTATTAAAAGACGGTAAAATTGTTACGATGGTAGAACGGTATGAAATTGAAAGCTCAACACCGATGGAAGTCGTTCAACAGTTACAATCAATTTTCGATGAGCATTGTGAGGAATTATAATATAATGGGCATTAAGGTGGTTAGCGCCACCTTTTCTTTATTTTAACGAATGTTTTAAGAAAGGATCCAGCTATGTTTAAAATTGGTTACCGAACGATTAAAACGGCAATAGGAGCCTCATTATCCATATTTATTGCACAAATAATCGGCTTAGATTTTTATGTTTCAGCAGGGATTTTAACTATTTTATGTATTAAACCGACTAAAAGACGATCATTATTAAGTGCCGCGTACCGATTATTTGCGTCAATCATCGCAATAATTATTTCTGCAATCATTTTTGAATTAATCGGCTATAATCCGTTTTCTTTCGGCTTAATATTACTTATTTTTATCCCAATTACAGTTATGTTAAAACTAACGGAAGGCATTATTACAAGTTCGGTTATTATGCTCCATCTTTACGCAACTGGAGCGATGTCTATCGGTCTATTCGCCAATGAGCTCGCTCTTTTAATCATCGGATTAGGTGTAGCCCTATTATTAAATTTATATATGCCAAGTTTAGATAATGAGCTTGAACGTATTCAAAAAGAGTTAGAAGCGAATTACTCACAAATATTAAAAGAAATTGGTTTGTATTTAAAAACAGGTAATAAAGAGTGGACGGGTAAAGAAATAACAGAAGCGGAAAAATTGTTAGAAAAAGCGAAAGGCTTAGCTTCAAAAGATGTTGAAAACCATCTACTTAGAAGCAAGCATCCGTTTTTTAATTATTTTCATATGCGGGAAAAACAGTTAGAAACGCTAGAGCGAATGTTACCCCTTATAAGTCGATTAGATTTTAATGCAAGAGAGCATAAATATATCGGCCAGATGTTTGAAGATTTATCAAGTCGGGTGCACCCTGGGAATACAGCGATAAAATATTTAAATGAACTTAAAGAAATTAGAAAAAAATTTAATAAAGAACCTTTGCCAAAAACGTATGAGCAATTTGAAGAACGTGCATTACTTTATACGCTTTTAAATGAAATCGAACAATATTTATCGATTAAACATTCATATAACAACTAACGACAAAAAACTCTCAAGATCATTCTTGAGAGACTTTTTTTCAAACAAACTTTCACCATTTATAAAAACATAAATGCAGCAGTTAAAAACGTAGATAATAACATGGCAGCGATCATTAAATAAATAACGATCTTCGTCCATGTAACTTTTTTTCGTTTCGGTGTATAAGGAGCTTGCTTTTTCTTATTTTGCTTCTTTTTATTCGCCACGGCTACTTCCCCCTTTAAAATAACACTATAAATTATTGTAAAAGAAAAAGATTGATTGGACAAGATAAATCTTTCCTTTAAAATAGAAAGTGGAGGAATTTTCACTTATCGTCATGTTGGAGAAAGGAGTGGTACTCATGTCAAATAAATTTAACGAGTATCAACAATTATGGGAACAATCCGTTAAAAAAACAAATGAACGTTTTCCTGAAAGAAAAGAAAAATTTATGAACCATTCAGATATTGAAATTGACAGATTATATTTACCAAAAGAGGAAGAAACAAAAACGGATTATGTCGAAAAAATTGGTTTTCCTGGGCAATATCCGTACACGAGAGGTATTCAACCTTCGATGTATCGGAACCGTTTTTGGACGATGCGACAATATGCAGGTTTTGGCTCAGCTAAGGAAACGAATAAACGGTTTCGTTATTTATTAGAGCAAGGGCAAACAGGTTTATCTGTCGCTTTCGATTTACCAACACAGATTGGCTATGATTCCGATGATCCCATGGCTGAAGGTGAGGTTGGAAAAGTTGGGGTGGCAATCGATTCCTTAGAGGATATGGAAATTTTATTTGATCAAATTCCATTAGATAAAGTAAGTACGTCTATGACGATTAACGCACCGGCTTCTGTTTTATTATGTATGTATATCGCTGTAGCGGAGAAACAGGGCGTACCAAAGGAAAAAATTACGGGAACGATTCAAAACGATATATTAAAAGAATATATTGCTCGAGGGACATATATTTACCCACCGAAGCCTTCTATGCGTTTAATTACAAACATCTTTGAGTATTGTGCCACACATGTCCCTAAATTCAATACAATTAGTATTTCAGGCTATCATATTCGAGAAGCTGGATCAACGGCGGTTCAAGAAGTTGCTTTTACGTTAGCAAACGGTATGGCTTATGTTGATGCTGCGATTGAAAGCGGTTTAAAAGTTGATGAATTCGCACCACGACTCGCTTTTTTCTTCAATGCGCATAATAACTTTTTTGAAGAAATCGCTAAATTCCGTGCTGCTAGGCGCATTTGGGCAAAAGTAATGAAAGAAAGATATAAGGCAACCGATGAAAGAAGTTTACGTTTAAGATTTCATACGCAAACAGGTGGCTCAACGTTAACGGCCCAACAGCCTGATAACAATATTGTACGAGTCGCCCTACAAGCACTTGCAGCTGTATTAGGTGGCACTCAAAGCTTGCATACTAACTCTCGAGACGAAGCATTAGCGTTACCAACAGAGGAATCAGCGCGAATTGCTTTAAGAACGCAACAAATTATCGCCCATGAAAGTGGAGTTGCGGATACAGTTGATCCCCTTGGTGGCTCTTACTACGTTGAACAGCTTACAGATGATATTGAAAAAGAAGTTCAAAAATATTTAGATCGAATTGAAGAAATGGGTGGAGCCGTTCAAGCTGTTGAAGATGGTTATATGCAACGCGAAATTCATCAAGCAGCTTACGAGATGCAAAAAAAGATTGAATCAAAAGAAAATATTATTGTCGGTATGAATGAATTCACTGTTGACGAACCATTTCAAGGAGAATTACTAAAAGTAGATGAGCAGCTCGAAATTGATCAAGTTGCCCGTGTCCAATCAATAAGAGAAAATAGGGATGAAGCTAACGTTCAAAACTGCTTGAACGCTTTAAGAAAAGCTTGTCAAAATGAAAAAGAAAATTTAATGCCACTTATTTTAGATGCGGTAAAAGCGTATGCAACGGTTGGAGAAATTTGTAATGTCATGCGTGATGAATTTGGAGAATATACCGGAGCTTAAAGTGAAGGGAGGACCATTTATATGGAAAGAAAAATAAGAGTGTTAATCGCAAAACCAGGGCTAGATGGTCATGATCGCGGGGCACTCGTTATCGCTCAAGCGTTAAGAGATTACGGGATGGAAGTGATTTATACTGGATTACGTCAATCTGCTACCCAAATTGTACAAGCAGCGATTCAAGAAGACGTTGATGTCATCGGGCTCTCATCATTATCAGGTGGTCATAAAGCGTTATTTCCGAAAGTTGTTGAATTGTTAAAGGAAAAAGGGGCAGAAGATATCCCAGTCATCGGTGGCGGTGTCATTCCAGATGAAGATATTGAATTTTTATTAGAAAGTGGCGTAAATAAAGTTTTCACACCAGGCTCATCAACGAAAGATATTGCAAAGTATATTGAAGCTCTCATCCGAGGTGGACAAAATGAATAAAATTGCACATATCGGCATAGCCGTTAAAAGCTTAGATGAAATGATACCTTTTTATCGAGATGTTCTCGGTTTAACGTTTAACGGTGTTGAAGAAGTAACATCTGAGCAAGTTCGAGTTGCTTTTTTTAAGATTGGTGAAAGTGCGATTGAACTTTTAGAACCGTTAAATGAGCAATCTACTATTTATAAATTTATTGAAAAAAAAGGTGAAGGAATCCACCATATTGCTTTAGATGTGAATCATATTGAAAAAAGACTAGAAACGTTAAAAAATAAAGGCATTCCACTCATCCATGAGCAACCGAAATTAGGTGCCCATCAAAGTCAAATTGCTTTTTTACATCCGAAAGCAGCAAACGGGGTATTAATTGAGCTATGTGAGACGAAGCAGGAGGATTAATAATGGATATTTATGAGAAAATTAATGAGCTATACGATAAACGACGTAAAGTTGAATTAGGTGGTGGCGATGAGAAAATAGCCAATCAACGGGACAAAGGAAAAAAAACAGCCCGCGAACGGATAGAATATTTGTTAGATGAAGGTTCCTTTGTTGAGTTAAATCCGTTTATTGAACATCGTGCCACCGATTTTGGTATGGACGAAAAAGAAGCGCCGGGAGAAGGGGTTGTTACAGGTTATGGTACGATAAATGGTAGAGCCGTTTATTTATTCGCTCAAGACCCAACCGTATTTGGCGGGGCCTTAGGTGAGATGCACGGTAAAAAAATTGCTGCGGTCATGGATTTAGCCTACAAAAATGGTACTCCTTTTATCGGATTAAATGATTCTGGAGGAGCGCGTATCCAAGAAGGGGTCGCTTCTTTAGACGGCTATGGTCATGTGTTTTATCGTAATTCAATTTATTCGGGAGTTATTCCACAAATTTCAGTCATTTTAGGACCGTGTGCAGGAGGTGCCGTCTATTCACCAGCGATTACTGATTTTGTCATTATGGTTGAAAACACATCTCAAATGTTTATTACTGGACCGAAAGTGATTGAAACGGTAACTGGTGAAACGATTTCCTCAGAAGATTTAGGAGGAGCGGATGTACATAATTCATTAACAGGCAATGCTCATTTAAAGGCAAAGACAGAAGAAGAAGCATTAGATTATGTGAAAGAACTTCTTACTTATTTACCGCAAAACAACGAGGAAAAAGTAGCGATTGAAAATACGAGTGAAAAGGAAGACTTTTTAAATGATTTAACAGATTTAATTCCTTTTGACCCTGTTCGTCCTTATGATGTGCGCCTTATTATCGATGAAGTCGTCGATGAAAATTCGTTTTTTGAAATTCATCCTAATTTTGCGAAAAATATCGTCGTCGGCTTTGCGAGAATTAAAGGGGAGACAATTGGTTTAGTTTGTAATCAACCGAAAGTGTTAGCAGGCGGGCTAGATATCGATTCCAGTGATAAAGCTGCACGTTTTATTCGTTTTTGTGATTCCTTTAATATCCCGATCATTACGTTTGAGGATGTAACAGGGTTTTTCCCAGGAATAAAACAGGAACACGGTGGAATTATTCGTCACGGAGCAAAAATTTTGTACGCTTATTCGGAAGCAACCGTTCCAAAAATGACAGTCATTACGCGAAAAGCATACGGTGGAGCTTATGTCGCGTTAAATAGTAAATCAATTGGTGCGGATCTAGTTTTCGCTTGGCCAAACGCTGAAATTGCGGTGATGGGACCAGAAGGAGCTGCAAATATTATTTTCGCTAAAGAAATTAAAGAGAGTGACAATCCAGAACAGACAAGGCAGAATAAAATAACAGATTATCGTGATAAATTTGCAAATCCTTATGTTGCCGCAAAGTTAGGGATGGTTGATGATGTCATCGATCCGAGAGAAACACGGATTAAATTAGCTCAAGCGTTAACGATGCTTAGAAATAAAAAAGAAAGTCGCCCAACTAAAAAACACGGTAACATCCCATTATAAGCGGAGGTTTTAATTATGATAAAAGTAAACGAACAACGAATGATTGATGAATTTATTGAACTTGTTCAAATTGATTCAGAAACGAAGCATGAAGAAGAAATATCTGCCGTATTAAAAAATAAAATGACCGAACTAGGTTTAACAGTCACTGAAGATAATGCAAAAGAAAAAACAGGTCATGGAGCGAACAACTTAATTTGTACGCTAGAAGCAAATACGGATGGGGCTGACTCCATATATTTTACTTCGCATATGGATACGGTCGTCCCTGGTAAAGGAATAAAACCGTCGATTAAAGATGGATATATCGTCTCTGATGGAACAACGATTTTAGGATCAGATGATAAAGCTGGAATTGCTGCGATGTTAGAAATGATTAAACTGTTAAAAGAGAACGATGTAAAGCACGGTCAAATTCAGTTCATTATAACAGTTGGAGAAGAATCAGGATTAGTCGGGGCAAAAGCCTTTGATCCAACGTTGCTTGAAGCGGATTATGGCTACGCTGTAGATAGTACAGGAAGTGTAGGTAACATGATCGTTCAAGCCCCTTATCAAGCAAAAATCGAAATGATTTCTCGTGGAAAAACGGCTCATGCTGGCGTTTCACCAGAGAAGGGAATCTCAGCCATTACATTAGCTGCAAAAGCAATTGCGAAAATGCCCTTAGGACGTATTGATTCGGAAACGACAGCGAATATTGGTCGATTTGAAGGTGGAAAGGCTACGAATATCGTCACAGATGAAGCGCATATTTTAGCTGAAGCCCGTTCTTTAAAAAATGAAAAGCTTGAAAAACAATTAGCCGCCATGGAACAAGCATGCAAAGAAGCAGCGCAAGAAGTTGGGGGATCAATCGAATTTAACTATGAACTCGCTTACCCAGGTTATGAACTCGATACGAATGAAAAGGTCGTTCAAGTAGCTGTAAATGCAGGTAAGAAAATGGGAATTGAAAGTGAGCTACAGAAAACAGGTGGCGGCAGTGATGCAAATATTTTTAATGGATACGGCATTCCGACAGCTAATTTATGTGTAGGCTTCGAACAAATTCATACGACCAATGAAAGAATGCCTATTTCTGAGCTGATTAAGTTAGCGGAGTATTTGACACATATTGTAATCGAAGCGGCTCGTCAATAAATTGATAAGTAAGACTAACGAAAGAATCCGTTGTCATGATTATTGAAATTAATGAGGGATATTTATGTCGAAGGCTCGAATTGTATACCATTTAGATATGAATAGCTTCTATGCTTCAGTTGAAATGGCTTATAATCCGAAGCTAAAAGGAAAACCAGTTGCCATTGCTGGTGATCCTGAAAAAAGAAGAGGTATCGTCGTTACAAGTAGTTATGAGGCTCGAGCAAAAGGAGTTAAAACGACGATGCCTCTTTGGCAAGCTTACGAAAAATGTCCCGATTTAATTGCTTTACGTCCTAATTTCGATAGGTATCGTGAAGCATCCCAACATATTTTCACCATGTTAAATGACATTACACCTTATGTTGAACCCGTTTCCATTGATGAAGCTTATATGGATGTAACCGATCATTTGCATGGTCAAAATCCAATTCAATTAGCGAAAAATATTCAAAAGCGTATTTTAAATGAACTCGATTTACCTTGTAGTATCGGAATTGCACCGAATAAGTTTTTAGCGAAAATGGCTTCTGATATGAAAAAACCCCTCGGAATTACTGTACTTCGAAAAAGGGAAATTAAAGAAAGACTATGGCCACTTCCTGTCGGTGAAATGTACGGTGTTGGAAATCGTACGGAAGAGAAATTAAAAAATATTGACATACATACGATAGGCGATTTAGCCCAAAAAGATGTGTTTACTTTAAAACATTTGCTCGGAGTGAATGGGGAGCGCCTGCACCAACGGGCGAATGGGAATGATAATCGCCCCGTTGATCCAGATGCAGTCAATGAATTTAAAAGTATAGGTAACTCAACGACATTGCCTTACGACGTTACGGATCTTCAAGAAATTAAAGAAGTGTTTCAGCAATTATCGGAAAAAGTAGCAAACCGATTGAAGCATAAAGATGTCGTTACTGAAAACATCCAAATTATGATTCGCTACTATGATCGTAAAACGGTGACTCGAAGTAGGCAGTTGAATGATTTTTTAGAAAGTAAAGAAGACATATCTGCTGTTGCATTTAATTTGTTTAAAGAAAATTGGACTGAGGAACCCGTTCGACTTTTAGGCGTTACAGCACAACATTTAATTCACCGTGATGATGTTTCAAAGCAGCTTGACCTTTTTACTTATGAAGAGGAAGCGGAAAAGGCAAAATTGTACGAAACAATTAAGCGAATCGAGCGGAAATATGGGGAAGATACTTTCGTCAAACTGAAGGACGTTTCAAAACCAGAAATGACGACGAGCTTTCAAAAAGATTTTTTGAATGATTTTAAAAAGAAAGATTGAGCCCATAGAAAACTTCACAAACAAAAATCGGGAAGTGTTTAACTTACCCGATTTATTATTTTTGTGGAATGTTGAAGTTTAAATCTTTGTGTAATGAGCCATCACGCATCCAATAAATTTCTTCCATGTAAGATGTTAATTCTAAATTATGTGTGACCATAATAATTGTTTTGCCTTCATTTTCATGGATGTTTTTGAAAAAATCCATAATATATTCTGTAGTCTTTTGATCTAAATTACCAGTCGGTTCATCCGCTAAAATAATTTCTGGATTACTCATTAACGCTCTTGCAATCGCCAAACGTTGTTGTTCGCCTCCTGATAGTTTGGCAGGGGGATGGTTACGACGATGGGATAAGCCGACCTTATCTATTAAATCCTCTGCCCGTTCAATGAATTTCTTGTCCTTTTTAAATGTCAACACTGGTAATAACACATTTTCAATCGTTGTTAAGGCTGGAAGGAGTTGATATTGTTGAAAGACATAACTTATTTTTTTATGACGGATTTTTGTTTTTTCCTTATCTGAAATAAGCATCGTGTCGATCCCATCAATCGATAATTTTCCTTCCGTAGGCCGTTCTAATAAGCCCATAATTTGTAAAAGTGTTGTTTTCCCAGAACCCGATGGACCAAGAATACCGATGAATTGTCCTTTTTCTACGGTTAAATTAATGTCTTTTAACGCTAAAATATCTTCACCTGATGTTTTAAACACTTTCGTTATGTGTTCTAAATGTATAATTATTGCCACCCCCTAATATTAAGTAAATTCTCGTAAGCTTATTTTCCTCGTACGGACTGTTAAAGTTATCAAACTGATGGTAATTGTCATGATAAGTATACAAACATTCACAATCATTGTTAGAACAAAACTCCAATTAGCATTGTTAACGATAATATTTAATGTATTATGACTTAATAACGTACCGATTACGATGGCTACTCCAGTGATAAGGATTTCTTCAATAAGATATAACAAGGTCCATTTTTTCCTATTCCATCCCCAAGCTTGATAGATATGAATTTCTTTTTGCCGACTTTCCATTTGATTGATGAGAATGGCAAAATAGCTAAATACAGCAAGCAGGAGACCTGTTGAGAATAAAAGCCATTGAAAGGAAGTTAAATTCGTATCAATCCTTTCGCCTAAAAAGGTTAATACTAACATGGATGATGCGTGTTCAATTGTATTTATAAAAAATGTGACGTAAAATAACGTAAATATGATGATTAACATTTTTGTTAATGTTCGGGCAGGATGTCGCATGATTTGTCGAATGGTAATAGATAATAAAGTTTGTGCTGGCCGTTTAGATAAATACATTCGTTTTGCATGGCTTGTGTAAGTTAATGGTTGATTATTTTTTAGTGTTTTCATTATAGGTAATATATAAAGTAAGCCAATCACTAAAATTGAACCTATCATCGAAACACCTAAGGCAAACCAGATGCGTGTAACATTTAAAGGTCCAAATAGAATGACGACGATAAGACTAATAATTAATAAAGTTAAAAGAGTAATCGATTCAGTTAGAAGTAAGAGAATAACATTTTTCTTAGTCCATCCAAATATATGTTGAACTCGAATATCCCGTCTTCTATTATTTGAATAATTTCTATAAACTAATGAAAGGCCGATTAAACCCATCAAGATGATGAAGGATGAAATAATAGTGTTAGTTGTATTTACTCGTTCTTCTATGACAAAAGACATACCTTCTTGACTCCAACCTTCTAACAAATAACCATAGCCAGGAACGGATTCGAAATCATCTAATAAAACGTGCACTTTACGATCAGCCGCTCCTAACATAACATCGACTTGTAAGTCAGTTCGTTCTCGAATTTGTTCAGCTACTCTTTCAACCTTTGCCATATTTTCTGGACTTCTTTCCCCAGCACCATTGACTATAACTCTAATAATGGAAATAGGTTCCTCACCTAATAAATATTCAGCTGCTTGAAGGGTTGTAATGGCATCGATGCCCCCCGTATAATAATTACTTTTATAAGGGGAGTTATAGTATAAAAATGGCTCATCATAAGGTTCTCCTTGAACATTATGAGTAATTAAAACTTCTTCGGGTTTATAAAAGTCGGGACTTAAAGGCGAATCACTCGTTGTAAATTGATAGTTTAATAAATTTGAATCAAAACGTCCGATAACTTGTAAACCAAATGTTTTATTTAATAAACCATTGTTTGCGTTACGATAATTAATTTGTTCGCCCCTTTTTCCTTGGGGGATTGCTTCAACTACGGGGATTTCTTCTACTAATGGCGTATGTATTGCATTATATTGTAACGGACTGTATTCAATAACTGCCCATTGATCCCTGTATGAAAAGCTCCCTTCAGATTCCACTAAGTCACCATCTTCATAACTAATATGGCCAAATTGATATAAATAATCTTCACCATAAGGATTAAAGGTGAATTCAATAATTTCCTCCTTAGGAAGTGAAAGAAGATAATCAGCTCCACCTTCATTTATTATCGTTTCATAATCGTCATTTTCTGGCACATCAATTTTATAAACGGTCGTTTCAAAAATAACATCATAAGGTTGATCGAGCAGGATAAGTGGAACGATTGACACATCGTTATTTTTCTCGAGCTTGGAATCGAGTGAAAAATATTCCCCTTGAACAATCGATTCGTCCATATTGACTAACAGTGCTTCCTGCTTCGGATCAATAGCGGCGAAAGACCAAGCGCTTCCATCAGTTCGAAGCATCGGATTAATCCCTACTGACGTCGGAATCCATCCACCTTCTTCAACAATTTGAGGTAGCATTTCTGCGATTTCACTCATTGTTTCATCGTCTATATACTGATAGATTTGTCCATCCTGTATAAACTCAGTTGTAAGGTCGCGATACCGAATCCCGTCAAATAAATGTGTAGTAGATTCCCGTACATAAAAACCGTATTCTTCGACATTTAAATTCATTGATAAGCCTTCATTTTCGATATATCCAATAAAAGATAAAGGAGCAGCTACTTGAATATCTTCTATCTCTTTAATGAGTTCATATTGTTCAATGGAAATGCCACCTCCATAATGGGGCATATCACTACGTCGAACTAGTTGATCATCGGTTACCTCGGAGGCATCGAATCCTTTTTGATTTGGTTCAACAGAATAATTATTGTTTAATTTTGAAGGAGATACTAGTAAATCGTAACCCGTACGCCATTGATCAGTTAAATCGTCTTTAGCTTCAATTTGCATTTTCTCTGTCGTTTGGAAAGCATAAATAATGGCTAACCCAATGATGATTAAGATGAGTAAGACTGATACAGTGGAACGCCAGTAATATGTAAAATTTTTAAGTAACAATCGAAACATCGTACCACCTCAAAAGAAGGCGGGCAATTTTAAGCCCACTTATAAATGCTCTATAATGATATAGTCATTGATGTTAAATAATAGTAGCATATATATTCAGATAATTCAACCATTTTTTTACAAAGTTATTATAAAATTGTTTGTGTATTAATTTAAGTTTGAATTGTTTTTTATAAGAGAATAAAAAGATATACGGTGAACATAAATGATTATTTATATTGTAGAAGTTGAGGTCTTGGAGTAGTCTCAATTAATATTGATACTTCAAATATTAGAACGTTGTTAATTTATAAAAATAATAATACGAAAGAAGCCGAAGTATTGTACACTCATTATAGTTATT
>CALKAL010000150.1 GCA_937983065.1 uncultured Bacillaceae bacterium
AACACATTTTTCGGATTACTTTACGGAACCGCTTTTTTACTGGAGCACCTTTATTCATTACAACAGCTCTTTTAAAATTCTAAAGGTGAATATTTTTTCTCATAAATAAAAAGCTAAGGGAGGGTATGCAAGATGAAAATGAACCTCGAGCAAACACTCTTTGAAACGTTAAATATTGAAATCGTTAAAGGGGAAAAAGATGAAGTCATATTAACGATGCCAGTCAATGCAACGGTGCACCAACCTATGGGCTATTTACATGGTGGAGCATCCGTTGCATTAGCAGAATCAGCCGCAAGCTTAGGTGCTTTTCTAAATATAGATCCGAACACACATCAAGTTTTCGGTATTGAAATTAATGCTAACCATATAAAAAGTAAGCGAGATGGGATCGTTAAAGCGATTGCTAAACCGAAACATATCGGTCAAACGACAATGGTTTGGGAGATTGAGATCGTTGATGAAGAAGGACGTTTAATTTCAATTTCACGTTGCACAATTGGAGTCGTTAAACGAAAATAGGTCATCCTAATTAACAGCATAACGATTTTGTTTAAAGGCAAGCTATTAGTGAAACAAATTCGTTAATGAATTAATAGCTGGGGTGAAATTATGAATAGTGATGAGCTACGTGAACTGAAAAATCAATTACTTGAAGACAAGAAGCGTGTGGAGCAATTACTCGAATCTTATGAGGCCGATGAACCGTTTTTAGCGTCTCAAGAAATTAATACGTACGACCAGCAGCATCACGGTGATTTTGGAACAGAATTAGATGAGCGGCAAAAAGATATCGCGCTTCACGAACATACGGAGGAAGAATATCGGGAAATTGAACGTGCGTTAAGAAAAATGGATGAAGGAACATACGGCATTTGTGAACGAACTGGGAAGCCAATTCCGATTGAACGATTAAGAGCGATGCCAACAGCAAGATATATTATCGATGAAGAAACAAAATAACTATGAAAGTCCACGAAAAAACGAAGCTATCCTTTAAGGAAGCAAGCTCGTTAGCTCGTGGACTTTTTTTCATAAATTAACGCGGCGTTGGATAAAATAATCTCGTCGAAAGAGGTGGCACGATGTATCGACTTTGGAGAGAATATGTTCAACTGCCTTTAACTTTACGTTTATTTTTAATCGTTATTATATTTATGTTTCTATTCGGCTTTATTATTTATTTAGTCGAGCCTGAGCAATTTCAAACGGTATTTGACGGAATGTGGTGGGCATTTATTACTGGCTCTACGGTCGGCTACGGTGATTTAGTCCCAGAAACATATTGGGGAAAAGTCATTGCCCTTGTTTTAATTTTAATTGGTGGAGGGACGTTCGCTTTTCTTATTGCGACAATTGCAAGCGGAACGGTCAAAATGAAATCAGAATATAACGAAGGAAAGATGACATTTAACGATAAAGATCATTTTATCGTTGTCGGTTGGAATGAACGGACGAGAATGCTCATTGATATTTTTCAGAAGGAATTAAAGGGGAGTAAGAAAATTGTTTTAATTGATGAATCGTTGGAAAAGGATCCCGTCAATAATCATTTTGTACACTTCGTAAAAGGGGATCCAGCGACTGATCAAGCTTGGTTAAAAGCAAACGTTGAAGAAGCGGAAAAAATAATTATTTCATCGGATCAAACGTTAGTTGAAAAGGAAGCCGATCGACTCACAATTTTATTAACGATTACAGCGAGAGGATTGAATGAGAACGTTCCGATTGTCGTTGAGATTTTAACGAAGGAACAAGTCGTCAACGCCCAAAGAGCAGGCGCAACTGATGTTATTAGCTCAAATGAAACGACAGGTACATTATATTTCCACGAATTAATTGGCCAGCAGACGACTCAGACATTCGAATACATGAAATCATTACTATCACAACAACGCTTTAAACTTGTAACAAAAGAAGAATGGGTTGGCGAAACGATATTATCCATAACTTATAAGCTAAAGAAAGAAGGCTTTTTATTATTAGGGATTGTGAACAACTACGATATCGAAATCAATCCTCAACCGGAGCAAAGACTTAAAAAAGATGACGGATTAATTGTTACGACGGGTTTATTGTAAAAGCGCTTGCTCGACTTGTTTAATAATTTCCTTAGCTTGTTCGATGTAAATTTCATCGACATGGGCATCTTTTTCTTCAGGTGTTTGGAATTGGTTTAACATTCCAGCTCGCTGTGGTCCATCATGATCGATTCCTGATTCAAATCGGTGAGCTAACACAAGAGGTTTTCCTATCCTAACTTGTGCACCTGCTTCATCTAAATTACCGATCTCTGTCGATACAGGTATGCGTAAATAAACATACTTTTCATCATCACTTTCAAGCTTATAATCGAAAAAAGCATGATCGTATTCCCAGTTACCACCGATAACGAATTGCAATCGTTTTAAAATATTTTCCAAATCATCAAAAGCAAACAACTGATTTTCAATTCCAGAATTTATTTGGATCAAATTTCTGCACCTCTCTTTTTTAAATAGTCACCAGTAGTATTAACGCGCTTTAAAAAATAAATGTATGAAAAAGCATGTTTAAAGTGCCATTCATTGGTGTTTATGGGGCACGACGGTCGGACGAGAGGGCGCGACGGTCGGACGAGAGGGCGCGACGGTCGGACG
>CALKAL010000151.1 GCA_937983065.1 uncultured Bacillaceae bacterium
AGGCTTAAGTAAATAACTTGGATTGAGCAATGAGATTTATCCTTAAGCAACCTCGCCTATTCCACAAATAAAAAGCGTCAGTGAATCTTACTCACCGACGCATCTCCAGTATTACCTTCTCATTCATTTAAGCTTTCTAATAAAAAGTCAGCCAAATGCACGGCTCGCATTGAATCAGATTTTCCTTCGCGTTCAATCCCTAACTTCATCTGAAGCAAACAGCCTGGGTTCGTCGTAATAATTGTCGTTGCTTTCGTATCGTTTACAGTACCCATTTTTCGATCTAATATTTGCATCGACATTTCTGGTTGGGTAATATTGTAAACCCCAGCAGATCCACAACATTGATCGGCATCTTGCATTTCAACATAATGAGCACCTTGGACTGCTTGAATGAGTTCACGAGGTTCATTGTAAACACCCATCACGTTTCGTAAGTGGCAAGAGTCTTGATACGTGACGATTTGATCCGTTACGTTTAATTGAAATTCATTCATAAAATCTAGTTTTACGAGAATCGTAGAAAAGTCGACAATTTTATCGGTGAAAGCTTTAGCGCGTTCGCTCCACTCAGAATCATCCTTCAATAACACATCATAATCGTGTAAAAAGGCACCGCATCCGCCAGCGTTCGTTATAATATAATCCGCGTTAACTTCTTCAAACGCTTCTATGTTTTGCTTCGCTAGCTTATGAGATCCTGCTTTTTCCCCACTATGACCGTGCAATGCTCCACAGCAGTTTTGTGTATCTGGAATAATAATGTCACAGCCTGCTTCGTTTAATAGTTTCATCGTTGCTTGGTTCGTCTCGTGAAATAATGTATCCATTAAACAGCCTTTAAACATAGCGACTGTTGCTTTTCTTTCCCCTTTTGCTGGGAAAATAACGGTTTGTTTAAGTTTTTCTTTTTTCGATACAGTTGGAAGGACACGCTCCATTTGTCGTAAATGTTTTGGAAAGAGTCTCATAAATCCAACGCCTCGAGCGACCTTTTGTAAACCTGATCTTTGATAAAATTTAAGAAGGCTCGTTGCTTGTTCCATTCTTTTTTGGTTCGGGAATAATCCAGTAAATACTGTTTTGCGAACGACTTTTTCTTTAATGCCATGATCTTTATGCTCATTGAAAATAGCTCGAGATTCTTCTAACATATGCCCGTAATTGACCCCGGCAGGACAAGCAGGCTCACAGGCACGGCAACCGAGACATACGTTTAATGATTCTTCTACTTCTTCGTAAGCGGTTATATCGCCATCGCGAACGGCTTTCATTAAAGCAATTCGTCCTCGAGGTGAGTGAACTTCATCGTTCGTTTCTATGTATGTTGGGCAATGGGGTAAGCAGAAGCCACACCTCATACAATTTAGTAATTCATTCTCTTCAATTCGTTCTTGAAATGCTGCTTGAATTGACATCGTTTCACCGCCTTTCAAACGGATAACTTAAAGAATAATTCGTTTTCGTGTATCTTTAGCGAAAATTTTCCCTGGATTCATAATATTTTTCGGGTCGAATGCCTTTTTAAGCTGTTTCATAATGGCAATTCCTTCCTCGCCGACTTTCCATGCCAGGTACGGGGATTTCATTTCGCCGACACCGTGCTCGCCTGTGATTGTGCCACCGAGCTTGATCGCATGGGCAAAAATTTCCGCAAATGCTTCTTCTACGCGCTTCATTTCCTCTTCATCTCGGGCATCGGTCATACATGTTGGATGCAGGTTCCCATCGCCTGCATGACCAAACGTCGCGATTTTTACATCGTATTTTTCAGCGATAGAATTAATGGCTCGAACCATGTTAGCGATTTCAGAACGAGGAACAGTCGCATCTTCTAAAATCGTCGTCGGGCTAAGTCGTGCAATCGCTGATAGGGCAATACGTCTTGCTTCGGTTAATTGTTCAGCTTCTTCTTCACTCGAAGCGACTTGAACATCAATCGCTCCTTCAGCTTGACAAATTTTTTCGATTAATTTCATATCTTCATGAACGATATTTTCTTTTCCGTCTTGTTCAATTAAAAGAATCGCCTCAGCTTCCACGGGTAACCCGAGATGGCTATATTGCTCAACAGCTTGAAGTGTTGGTTGATCCATAAATTCTAACGTTGCTGGAGTAATTTTATTTGCGATAATTTTAGAAACGGTGCTCGCGGCTTTTTCCATCGAATCATAGATTGCTAGTATCGTTTGTTTTGATTCGGGTAACGGGATGAGCTTTAATATCGCTTCTGTGACTATGCCTAACGTTCCTTCCGAGCCAACGAAAAGCTTCGTTAAATCATAGCCAGCGACGTCCTTTGCAAGCTTTCCACCTGTTCGAATCACATCTCCGTTCGGTAATACGACCTCTAAACCGAGTACGTAGTCTTTCGTCACGCCGTATTTTAAGCCCCGTAAACCACCAGAGTTTTCACTAATGTTACCACCGATTGTTGAAATTTTCATCGAGCTTGGATCAGGTGGATAAAATAATCCTTTCGTTATCGCCACTTCATCAATCGTTTTTGTAATAACGCCTGGTTGGACGGTCATCGTTAAATTTTCTTCATCGATTTCTAATATTTGATTCATTCGATGAAAAAGAAGGACGAGGCCTCCTTGAGTTGGTGTCGTTCCTGCTGCTAGATTTGTTCCCGATCCTC
The DNA here is from genome assembly GCA_937983065.1 of uncultured Bacillaceae bacterium. GTDB lineage: Bacteria > Bacillota > Bacilli > Bacillales > Alkalibacillaceae > CALKAL01. The sequence continues at coordinate 2,645 of CALKAL010000151.1, forward strand.
TTGGTACAATAGGAATATCAAATTCATTACAAAGTTTAACGATTTGAGAGATTTCATCACGAGATGCAGGGCTTGCAATGATGTCTGGTTTTGCTTGGAAGTTTGGCGTTGCATCGAAGGAGTACGCTAGACGCCCAGCCTCAGAAAAATCAACGTGCGTTTCACCGACAATGTTAATGAGTTCGTTAACAAAATTTTCGTGCATCATCGAATCCCTCCTTTACTAACATTTTTACATTACTTCTATTATAATATGAATAAGAAGATAATAAAATAATATTACATAAAATATCTGAAACTATTAAAATAAAAGTTCAAAGTGGTGATTTCATGGAAAATTCTCTAATTATTGAACATATTAATATTTATACGGAAAAAAAGCTAATTAAAGACGGCTCAATTTTAATTCGTCATGGGAAAATTGAAAAGATTATTGAAGGAACGTTTGAGGATGAGTTGGATGTTATTGATGAGATTGATGTCATTGACGGAGCGGGATTAAACGTTGTGCCAGGCTTTATCGACGGGCATATTCACGGTGCTGTTGGGTATGATGTGATGGATGATGATCCGCTAGCGCTAAAAAAAATGGCGGAATATTTACCTAAGGAAGGGACGACTTCTTTTGTTGCTACGACGATCACGAACCCTTTGAAAGACATTGAGGATGCGATTGTGAGAGTAAGAGATTATGAGGCTCACCAAGGAGAAGCGGAAATCCTCGGTCTCCATATAGAAGGGCCCTTTATTGAAAAAGATAAAGCAGGCGCTCAGCCAGAGAAAGATATTTTGAATCCAGATTTAGACATATTAGAAAAGTGGCTTGATTTAGCGCGGGGGACGATTAAAACGATGACGGTTGCTCCTGAGTTAGATCACGATGGAACGTTTATTGACATGTTGCGCAATCATGATATAAACGTTTCCATTGGGCATACGAATGCGACATATAAGGATGTAGCAGTAGCCGTTAAGCGAGGCGCAAATCAAATGACCCATCTTTGCAATGCGATGAACGGAATTCATCATCGGGATGTCGGTGCAGTCGGTGCAGCGATGTTAATTGACGATTTATCAAGTGAAATTATTGCCGATGGGATTCATATTTCACCTGAGATGCTGCAAATTTTGTTTGACAGTATTGGACCAGATCGATTAATGTTTATTACCGATTCGATGCGGGCAAAAGGGATGGCTGATGGTGCATATACGTTAGGCGGGCAAGCGGTGACTGTGAAAAATGGCCAAGCGACTTTGAGTGACGGGACGCTAGCTGGGAGTATTTTAAAAATGGATGAAGGAATTAGTTATTTTATGAACGTGACAAATGCGTCATTTTATAATATTATTCAAATGTCATCGGTAAATCCTGCAAAACAGTTAGGCGTTTTTGATCGAAAAGGAAGCATAGCCGTTGGAAAAGATGCGGACTTATTAATTGTCGATGATCAATTTAATGTGAAGCAAACATTTTGTAAAGGTGTTTTAAGTTATGTGAGGGGGATGTAAATGGAAATTATTAAAGTTGAAACGTATGAAGCGTTAAGTGAAAAAGCGGCAGAAGTTGTGATAAAACAAATTTTGCAAAAACCTAATTCTGTGTTAGGTCTTGCAACAGGTAGTACGCCAATCGGTTTATACGAACATTTAATTGAGCAATATAAGCAAGGTGAAATCAGTTTTCAGGATGTCGTCACTTTCAATTTAGATGAATATGTTGGCTTAGACCGAGATCATGATCAAAGTTATTATTATTTTATGCAAGAAAATTTATTTAAACATGTCGACATGAACGATGAAAATATTAATATTCCAAACGGAGTGGCTGACAATTTACTAGAAGAGTGCGAGCGTTACGAAGCAAAACTGAAATCTCATGGTCCTGTTGATTTACAAATTTTAGGGTTAGGCGTTAACGGCCATATCGGCTTTAACGAACCAGGCACGAGCTTCGATTCAAGAACGCAAATTGTTCAGTTAGATGAAACGACGCGGGAAGCGAATAAACGATTTTTCAACTCGATTGATGAAGTCCCAACTGAAGCCGTAACGATGGGCATCGAGTCAATTATGGAAGCGAAGGAAATTTTACTACTTGCGTTTGGTGAGAGTAAAAAGGAAGCGCTAGATCGACTTTTTTCTAAAGAAATAACCGAAGATTTCCCAGCAAGTATTTTAAATAAACACCCTCGAGTAACCGTTATTTATGGATAGATTTAAATAAAAAACCTAGAAGTGTCATTTAATCTGAACGTTAACCCAGTTTTAAAAAATCTCTGCTGGGGCAAGTTCGATTACTGACCTTCTAGGTTTTATTTCATTTATACCGTTTCAACTTCTTCTTCAATTCGATTGACGTCAATTCGTTCTTCCGTTTCGGCATCAAAGAAATGGGCATAATTCATATCCATCGCTAATGTTACTTCCTGACCTGCGCTTAATGAAGCAATCGCGTCAACTCGGGCGATAAAGTCTTGCTCACCAATTTTGGAGTAAAGGTAAGTTTCTGATCCCATTAATTCGGCAACTTCAATGTTAGATTTAAACGACTGTTTCGCATTGTCTTTAATAAATGCTGGGTCAAAGTTTAAATGTTCCGGGCGAATACCGAGAACGATTTCTTTTCCGACGTAATTTTTCTCTTTTAAAATATCCAATTGATCAGCAGGAATTTCGATTTCAATGTCTTCAATTTGAATGGAATGGTCCGTTAATGTTCCTTTAAAAAAGTTCATCGCTGGAGATCCGATAAATCCACCAACAAACATATTGTTCGGATTGTCGTAAACTTCTTTCGGTGTTCCGATTTGTTGGATTAAACCGTCCTTCATAACGACTAGACGTGTTGCCATCGTCATCGCCTCTGTTTGGTCGTGTGTCACGTAAATCGTCGTCGTTTGTAGGCGTTGGTGTAATTTTTGAATTTCAGCACGCATTTGGACTCTTAATTTTGCATCTAAGTTTGATAACGGCTCATCCATTAAAAACACTTTAGCATCCCGAACGATCGCACGTCCTAACGCAACCCGCTGACGTTGACCTCCAGAGAGTGCTTTCGGCTTTCTTTTTAGTAAATCTTCTAATCCGAGTATCGCAGCCGCTTCTTTAACGCGCTCATCAATTTCTTTTTTCTTCACTTTTCTTAACTTCAGACTAAATGCCATATTGTCATAGACGTTCATGTGCGGATAGAGGGCATAGTTTTGGAAAACCATCGCGATATCGCGGTTTTTCGGAGCGACATCGTTCATTTTTTTGTCATCGATATATAGCTCTCCATCAGTAATTTCCTCTAGCCCAGCAATCATTCGGAGCGTCGTCGATTTTCCACAACCAGACGGACCGACGAAAACGATAAACTCCTTATCTTTAATATGTAGATTGAAGTCTTTTACCGCATGAACATCCTTGTCATAAATTTTATTAATATTTTCAAGACGCATTTCTGCCACAGCTATCTCTCCCTTTTTTTTAGTTAACTTAATTTTATCGAAATGATAGCTTGTTAGATATATAAAAAATGCACAAACATTTTTGATTCGTTTGTGCAAAGTGATTAGAAGCTGCGTGGGTTAAAAAATAGATCCCCGCACCATACATATTTATTTTTCTAAAAGTAAAAGAGCAAGATAGACGCGCAGTAAATGGGCGAATTCCTTTAAATCATTGCCCGTGAGCTCGTGAAATTTATCAATTCGATATTGAACGCTATTTCGATGCATGTAAAGCTCTTTAGCAGCAAGGGATACATTACCTTGGCATTCAATCACTTTTTTAACGGTACTTAGTAATTCATCGTCATCGACCGTTTCCTTTAAAATCGCTTCGATGAAAATCGCTTGATCGTCATCAGTAAATAAATGGGGTAGCATGTAAATCATACTATCAGCTAGTTTTGTCATTCGATTCGTATATTTCCAAACAATTGGCGCCGTCTTCTTCATCCAACGATAAAGCTTTGGTGCACTCGCTAAATCCGTTTCGACCTCACTTGAAAAGAGCTTCATATTCATATTTAAATCGTCACTCATCACATCAATAATTTCGTTAAAATCAACCGCATCATCATGGTTGTTTATTTTTTCCAATAACGTCACTTGCGAAAAATGCTCCCAAATGAAAAGGAGCGGCTTATTCAAAATTTGCTGCAACGATTCACGGAACAGCGTCGCGTCTTCAATCGGGTGCTGAAGGTGAATCATAATTAATCGGTATGCTGACACTTTTTCAGGGGCCGATTGATTTGTTTGTTGTAAAAATTTCGCCCATTGCTGTTCTTCATGAGTCAACGCTGGCAAAGGTTGAATAATCGCTTCAAGAAGTGTTAATTGGTCGGGGTCAATTTCACTTTTGAGGATACCATACAATTTTTCACCATGAGAAAATGCGAAATAATCCGAATCGTAATCTTTCATTTCTTTTAAACTAGGGAAAAGAGTCGTTAATTTTTTTATATTCATCGTCAGAACGCTCCAAGATTGAAAATTAATTATTTTTTTATAAAATAGATATTGCTTACTATTATATCATTTCATAGGTTGCACTTGCTTATTAGATTTGATTAATTTGTCAAGGAGGTTTTTCAATGCAACTTAACGATATAAAAATATTACCTTATCAAATGAAACTTGAACAACTTTTTGTCAGAACGCCACGAAACCACAAGCAATACAAGCTAATCGAAAACCAACTTCTACGAGAACGGGCTGGATTTTTCGGCGAATCGCAAATAATTTACCCGTTGAAAAAATGGAAATCCCCTCATTACTCCGTTCATCAAATTCGACTCCCGCTACACACGAACTTTTTCCAAATCGATACGTTTATTTTGACACCCCGTTATGGAATTATTATCGAAGCGAAAAACTATGCAGGTGAAGTCACATTTTCCAACGATTTTAATCAAGTCATTCAAAGAAAAGAAGAAGCGGAGCAAGTTTATACAGACCCAGTTATTCAAGTGCAAGAACAAAAATACCAGCTCGAGCTATGGCTACAACAACATAATTACCCCGACATTCCCATTGTCCCCCTTGTCGTCATGACAAATCCCCGGTCGTTACTAAAAACTTCCGATCGAGACTATTACAAAAAAAGAATTATCTCTTTGCCCAGACTATCAAGCAGATTAAGAGAAATTGACGAACATTTTAAAAGAGAAGTTATATCGATGGGCGAAGCGTTAACATTAGGGAAATTAATGTTGAAGGAAAATAAGCCGTACAATCCAGATATATTGAATCGAATGAAGGTCGAAAGGGACGAACTGATATCAGGTATTGTATGTTACGAATGCGGCTCACTCTCAGTTAGACGGATTAATCGAAGTTGGGAATGTGTGCAATGTGGA
>CALKAL010000152.1 GCA_937983065.1 uncultured Bacillaceae bacterium
ATTGTTAAATCTAGAATTTCAACGATGTTTTTTCCGTTATATTGATATGATAAAGCTTCATCTGAGTACCGTGTCCCTCCACAGGCCTCACAAGGAACCGTGATAGGATCCGCAAAGGCTACATCTGGCTTCATCTCGCCTTTTCCGTTACAAACAGGACATGCTCCGATTGAATTAAAACTAAATAAACCTGCAGGACGTCCTGTTTCCTTGGCAAAAACAGCTCGAATATCGTCCATAATTCCCATATATGTCGCCAAAGTCGAACGGCTTGAAGTTCCGATACTTTTTTGACTGACCTTGATTGACTCAGGATATTTTTTAGCAAATGCTTCTAACAAAAGAGAGCTTTTCCCGGAACCCGAGACACCACATACCGAAACTAAAATGTTTTTTGGAATATTTACAGTGACATTTTTTAAATTGTTGTCGTTTGCATTTTTTATAGAAAAATAACTATCGGTTTTCCTCGGTTGATTGTTAATTTTTATTTTTTCATTTATCGTAGTTTTTGCTTGGGAGTGTTTCAATCCTTCTAAATTTCCTTGATAAACTATCTCCCCGCCGCCAACTCCCGCTTCTGGTCCCATTTCAATAATTTCATCGGTTGCATTAATAACTGACAAATCATGTTCAATAACGATGACTGTGTTATAATCAGCCTTTATTTTCTGCAACATGTTAATTAACATATTCACTTCTTCGGGATGAAGTCCTGCACTCGGTTCATCAAAAATGTAAGTTAAATTGTTTAAACTACTCCCTAAATGACGGGCAATTTTAACCCTCTGTGCTTCACCACCAGATAACGTATCCATTTTTCGTGATAAATTTAAATAACCTAATCCCATTTCAACTAATTGTTTAACGAGAGGGATAATTTGATGGGCAATCGCTACACCCATCGGTACATTAATTTCCTTTAATTGCTCAAGTAGTTCTGTTAGCTCTAACCGGTCATAATCAGCAATGTTTAGACCATTGATTTTACTTGCCAATACTTTCGGATTTAAACCTGAACCATGACATGTTCCGCATGACCCTTGCGTCGTTACAGCTAAAACATCGTCTTCAGTGATTCCTTTTAGCTTAGTAATATCTCGATTAATGTAAAGTCGTATAAACCGTGGAATTAATCCATCCCATTCATGGGGCTGAGGACCATTTTTCGTATGGAAAGGTGCATATACTTTCTCGCCCTCTGGTGGCCCATCTATTAATAATTGAAGCTTATCTATAGGATAATCTTTAATCGGTAAATCGGGATCAAACAAGCCACCAGTAATCATCCATCTTCCTTGCCAACCTGAAGGAGATAACGGTTTAAATTTCACCGCGTATTCCCGTAATGATTTATTAAAATCAATCAGTTTATTCACATCAGGCTTAACGACTTGCCCGTATCCATTACATTCGGGACATTTCCCAAAAGAACTTTGGCTTGAAAAATCATAGGCTGTACCAATCGACGGTTTTCCGATTCTCGAAAAGAGAACTCTAATTAACGGTTGGATATCCATATAAGTGCCAACTGTTGAACGAGAATTTCCGCTTACAGGCTTTTGCTCGACGACAACAACAGGGCTTAAATTTTGCATTAAATCAGCATGGGGCCTTTCATATCTCGGCATTTGATACCTAACATATTGAGGATAATTCAACGTCATTTGCCGTCTACTTTCCTGGGCAATCGTATCAAAGACAACAGAGCTTTTTCCAGAGCC
>CALKAL010000153.1 GCA_937983065.1 uncultured Bacillaceae bacterium
TCCGTCTTTTTTTATTTTGCCACTATCTAATAATCAATCATCGATAGCTATTATATTTATAAATTCATCGATAATTTAATAAATTTGTATAAATATACAACATTTTGTGAAGTTGAAACAAGCTTTATTTTAGCTATACAATAAGGATGAAGCATTCTTTTTGTACTCAATCATTAGTTCAACAAAAATATTTAGTTACTGATGAGTACAATTTGTTTAGGAGGAAGAAGGATGGTTAGAAAAGTAGGAATTATCGGTGCACCTATTACAATTGGTCAACCGAAATTTGGAGTAGATTTAGGTCCTAAAGCAATTCGTTATGCTTGGCTATATGAACAGTTAGCATCATTAAAAGTGGGCTATGTTGATTATGGTGATTTAGATGTTCCCGCAAACGGAAAAGATATGATTGATCCGGATACAAAATTGAAAAACCTCGAGTCAGTCGCACAAGGAAATGAAATCATTGCGAAAAAGGTCGAAGAGGTACATAGTCGGGGTGAATTTCCACTTATTCTTGGTGGGGATCATAGTATAGCCATTGGAACGGTTGCTGGTTTATATAAAAACTTTGAGAATTTAGGTGTCATTTGGTTCGATGCTCATGCGGATTTAAATAGTGGTGAAACATCGCCATCGGGAAATATTCACGGAATGTCATTAGCTGTTAATTTAGGAATTGGTAACGATCGATTAACATCAATTAACGGGAAGGGACAGAAAGTAAAACCTGAACATATCGTTATCATCGGAGCGAGGGAAATTGACCCTGGTGAAAAGAAATTAATTCAAGAGCTAGGTATTAAAGTGTATTCGATGAACGATATTGAAAAACGGGGCATTGAAAAAGTAATGGCAGAGGCAATCGATTATTTACAGTCTCAAACGGATGGGGTTCATTTAAGTTTTGATGTCGATGGACTGGATCCGATTCACACACCTGGGACCGGAACACCCGTTGATGGCGGTATAACATTAAGGGAAGCTCATTTAGTTATGGAAATGTTGCGGGAAAGTCAATTAATTTCATCGCTTGAAATTGTTGAAGTGAATCCTCTTTTAGATCATGAAAATAAAACAGCTGAATTAACAGTTGATTTATTAGCTACTTTTTTTGATGAGAAAAATTTAAAGAAAGGCTAAGTTAAACAGTGCTTAGCCTTACCATTACCCTCTCAATCTCCATATTCTTTCCTTAAATATTCATTCCATAACGTTCACGATATGATAAAATATATTTTCATCCATATATAGTAAATGTCGAAAAGTGCGATAAAATAGATATATAGAGTGATGGCAGCTACTCTCGTCTTTATTTACGAGAAAATTTAACGGATTAAAAAAGTCATGCAAAAAAATGATTTAAATTGAAACTTAATCATTCACTTAATCGTATATAAGCATGACCGCTATTTGCGGAGGATTAAAGATGGACTTATGGTTATCACAGCAAATTAAACAAATAAAAAAGGGAAACCACGAAGCTTTTGGAGAAATTATCGAGCAGTATCAAGGGCAAATTTATCAACATTGCTATCGAATGCTCGGTAATCATCATGATGCCCAAGAATTAACTCAAGAGGCGTTTTTAAAAGCTTATTCGAATATACATACTTTTAAACGTGATAGACAATTTGCACCGTGGCTTTATCGCATTGCATCGAATTTATGTATTGATTATTTAAGGAAAAAAAAGCCCCTGACGATCTTAGATCAAGAAATAAAAGGGACAGAAGATATTACGCTTACAGATCAATTAGAAAGTTCTTTTGATTCACCAGAAGAGGCGTACGAGCAGCTTGAAGAGAAACAAACGATTGAAGATTTTTTATTAACTTTGCCGCCAAAATATCGTTCCGTTATCGTTTTAAAATATATTCAAGATTTTTCATTACAAGAAATAGCGGACGTATTAGATCTTCCAATTGGAACGGTTAAAACACATCTTTATCGTGGACGGGAAGCCTTACGAAAATCGATTCGTAAGATGACTAGGAGTTGATGATTTGTGACTTGTAAACAAAATATGAGTACAGCGATTCATCAATATTTTGATCGGGAACTTTCTTATGAAGAAGAAATGCAGCTTAAGCATCATTTAATGGACTGTCCAGCTTGTCAAAATCAGTTTCAAGAACTGAAAAAAGTACATGAAAGCTTATCTTCCATTCAAGAGGTAGAAGTTCCGAGTGATTTGAAAGAAAATATTATGAGTCAGTTACCGAAAGATTCAAAGCCGAAAAAATTTACTAAATTAATTAGACATCACCCATTTATAACAGCCGCGGCGATTTTTTTAGTCGTGTTATTTACGAGCTCGTTAACCCAATATCATAATAATGATCTTCTTTATTTGTCCCAGCAAGATGGGGTGATCACAGATGGAAACGTCGTCATCATTCCAGAAGGGGAAACGATTGAAGGGGATTTTATCGTTAGAAATGCGGAAGTGATTATTAATGGTTATATTGAAGGAAATTTAACGTTAATTAATAGTCAAATTATTAATGAAGATGGGATACAAAATCCACTGACACAAATTTATAGTCATGTCAGTGGTGAGATTAACGAAATTGATCGATATGTGAGCTGGATATTTTTCAAGCTACAGTCGGGATATGATCAAATAAAGACATTGTTGTCGGATTAAGTGGGCAAAATTTATCATTAGACGGCAGGAGACTCCTTCCCCAAAAATGCGGATAGCGTTTTAGGTGGGAGTAGTTCAACCTTGTGAAACGAAAAATCCAACCAAATATAGAAATAGTTAACTAATTAAACGTCTAGCAGAGGCTGGGCGTTATTTTTTTATTAAATTTGTAAAATGAAATATGCTATAATTGTAATGATCTTTACTTTATCGAAGCACGAAGGATGAGTCATATGATATTTGAAGACTTAGCTTTATTAGACTACGTCAGAATTATTATCGATATTGGAATCGTTTGGTTTATTATATATAAGTTATTTACGATGATTCGTGGGACTCAAGCTGTTCAATTATTGAACGGTATTTTTATCGTGCTGATCATTCGATTTTTAAGCTCTATTCTCGGCTTACAAACGATAGAGTGGATCGTTATTCAAGCGATTGACTGGGGATTTTTAGCGATAATTATTTTGTTCCAGCCTGAAATCCGGCGTGCGCTTGAACAAATCGGTCGAGGGGGCTTTTTTGCAAGATATCATCAATCCGAAGAGGACAAAATTAAAGAATCGATCGATGCGATTATTGAATCGTGTAAATATATGAGTAAAAGGCGGATTGGCGCGTTAATCTCTATCGAAAAAGAAACTGGGATGGGCGATTATATTGAAACAGGTACTGAAGTGAATGGAAATCTTACGAGTGAACTGTTGACAAATATTTTTATGCCAAACGCACCCCTTCATGATGGAGCTGTTATCATTTCGGAAAATAAAATTGTCGCTGCGGCCTGCTATTTACCGCTTTCTGAAAGCCCTTTTATTTCAAAGGAGCTTGGGACGAGGCACCGAGCGGCTTTAGGAATTAGTGAAGTAACTGATGCGATTACGATTGTCGTATCCGAGGAAACAGGTTATTTAACGTTAACGAAAAATGGTGAAATGCATCGCGAATTAAAAGAAGATGAGTTAAGAACGATGCTGATGAAAGAATTAAACCCGACGTTCGAGCAAAATACATCGAAGACTTGGAACTGGAGGGGGAGAAAAAATGGATAAGTGGATAAAAAATCCTTGGTTTACGCGCATCGTCTCATTAGCATTAGCTCTGTTGTTATATACGACAGTAGCCATCGACCAAGCGAATACATCCCGACCTGGAGAAATATTTTTACCGAGATCTTCTGCTGAATCAGAAGTTATGGAAAATGTCCCTCTCATCGTTGATTTAGATCGGGAAGATTATATTGTCCGTGGTGTCCCTGATACGGTTAATGTTACTGTTGAAGGTCCGATGAGTGTCGTCACACAAACAGTTAGACAAAGAAACTTTGAAGTATTTATTAATTTAAATGAATTAGGACCTGGTGAACACCAAGTTGATATACAGCACCGTGGTTTATCGAGCCAGCTTTCTGTCTATATTGAACCTATAACAATTGATGTTATTATTGAAGAACGGGCGACGATTGTTTTACCTGTTGATATTGAATTTGTTGGTGAAAATGATTTTGATATGCAAGAATTGTTTGCATCCCCTCCGATCGTTACACCTGGGGAGGTTGAAATATCGGGTTCGACAGCTGATATAGAAAAGATAGCTATTGTAAAAGCGATCGTTGATTTAAGTGATTTAGCTGAAGACGGTATTGCCCGAAATATTCCGATTAAAGTGTATGATACACAAGGAAATGAACTGAATGTTTATATCGATCCATCAACTGTTAATATAGAGGCAGACCTGTCAGTAAGTAGTAAAGATATTCCGTTAGAGCTTGATTTAACTGGAGAACTACCAAATAATTTAGTACTGAGTTCAGTAACGATGCAACCAGATACTGTTACTTTATTCGGTAAAGAAGAGAGACTTGCAGAAATTACAGAACTTCCACCCCTTTCTGTTGACCTTTCATCGATTGGTGAATCACAGACCGTTGAAGTTGAACTATTACTTCCAAGGGGTACGACAAAAATGGAACCAGAAGTTATTGAAATCGTTATTAATGTTGTGGAAGCTACTGAAAGAACGTTTGAAGATATAGAAATTGAAGTCGTCAATTTAGATGATGATGAAGAAATTACATTTTTAGATTTAGAGGAGCCAGTTGTTACAATAACTGTTTCTGGATTAGAAAGCGTCATTAATGGACTAGAAGCATCGGAAATTCGAGCTTGGATTGACGTCGAAGATTATGTGGCAGGAGAGTTTTTCGTGGATGTTCAATTAGAAGGTCCTGAAGAAGTCGAATTAAGTTCAAATATTGAAAGAGTCCGACTTCGTAAAGAATAACGTTTAGTCGTTTGATAAAGGAGCGAAACAGAATGGGAAAATATTTCGGAACGGATGGTGTCCGTGGAATAGCTAACGAAGAATTAACACCAGAATTAGCCTTTAAACTCGGTCGTTTCGGTGCTTACGTATTAACAAAAGATAGTGAGGAAAAACCTAAAATATTAGTCGGAAAAGACACGAGAATATCCGGAGAAATGTTAGAGTCCGCTCTTATTGCAGGCATTTTATCTGTCGGTGCTGAGGTGATGCGTCTTGGCGTCATTACAACACCAGGAGTTGCTTATTTGACGAAGGCTTCTGGTGCTCAGGCGGGTATTATGATTTCTGCATCACATAATCCTGTTCAAGATAACGGCATTAAATTTTTCGGTGCCGATGGATTCAAGCTTTCAGATGAAGTTGAATTAGAAATTGAACAACTGCTTGATAAATCAATTGATGAGCTTCCGCGTCCAACTGGTTCGAATGTTGGACAAATTAGCGATTATTTTGAAGGCGGGCAAAAATATTTACAACATTTGAAACAGACAGTCGATCAAGATTTTGACGGTTTGAAAATTGTTTTAGATTGTGCCCATGGAGCAGCAACTCCGTTAGCTTCCCATTTATTTGCCGATTTAGAAGCGGATATATTAGCGATTGGTGCTTCACCGAACGGATTAAATATTAACGATGGTTACGGTTCTACTAATCCTGAAAAATTAAGAGAAACGGTGATTGAGCAAGGGGCCGATTTAGGCTTAGCCTTCGATGGGGATGGGGATCGTTTAATTGCTGTTTGTGAAAAAGGAAATATCGTTGACGGCGATAAAATTATGTACATTTGTGGAAAATACTTAAAAGAACACGGGCGGTTAAAGAAGGATACGATTGTTACAACGGTTATGAGTAATATAGGGTTGTACCGTGCGTTTGATGATGTCGGAATTTCAACGTTAAAAGCTCAAGTTGGCGATAAATATGTCATGGAGCAACTGCGTGAAAATGACTTAAATTTAGGTGGCGAACAATCCGGTCATATTATTTTCCTTGATTACAACACGACTGGGGACGGAATGCTCTCAGCACTTCAATTAGTAAATGTGATGAAGGAAACAGGTAAGCCATTATCGGAACTTGCAGAAGAAGTAACGATTTTCCCACAAGTTTTAAAAAATGTTGAAGTTAAAGATAAAGCGATGATTTTAAAAAATGAAGTCGTGCTAGAGGAAATTCAGAAAGCCGATGAAGCCCTCGGCAAAACGGGACGAGTCCTCGTTAGACCATCAGGAACGGAATCATTAGTCCGTGTCATGGTAGAGGCGCCGACAAGGGATGAATGTGAATCTTACGCTAATGCCATTGTCGAAGTTGTTAAAAAGGCAAATGAATAAATTAAAAGATATGAAACATCAGATTTTATCGTGTGCAGGGTAGTATGCGAGTCTGATGTTTTTTTGTTTGGCATGAATAGATAGGACCGCACAGAGAATTTTTAAATGACCCGAATGTATCGGAGACAATTCATACACTCTTATCATATACGAGAGGATGAATAACTAAATGCTCTGAAGTATCGGGGACAATTCGTACGCCAATATCATTTATGAGGGGCAGAAATATGATGCTTATTTATTTTAAAAAATTATTATACAGTACCTTGCATTAAATAGTAGTGTATGTTAAATTATAGCTAGCATTATTTTTTTGTTCAACTACTATACAATATACAGTACTATAGAAAAGAGAGATGTTGAGGTGATACGATATGAATGTCCAATTTAAAAAAGGAGTTCTTGAATTGTGCGTATTAGTTCTTTTAGATAAACAAGATCGTTACGGTTATGAGCTCGTGCAAATGATATCCGATCAAATTGCCATTTCAGAAGGGTCCGTTTATCCATTATTACGCCGATTAACGAAGGAAGGTTATTTTACGACGTACTTAAAAGAATCAACGGAAGGTCCTTCAAGGAAATATTATGCGTTAACTAAAGAAGGAAGAGAGTATTTACAAAATTTATTAGCCGAATGGGAAAAATTCACAAAAGGTGTTAATCGAATTATTAAGGAAGGTGTAGGAGATGAATAAAGATGAATTTTTATCCCAGCTAAATGATTCTTTAAAACGTTTACCGTCAGCTGAACGGGAAGATATTTTACAAGATTTTATAGAGCATTTTGAAATAGGTTTAAGCGAAGGAAAATCTGAGGATGAAATTATTAAAGCACTCGGCTCCCCGCAGCATATAGCAAAAGAAATGGTAGCAGCCTATCATGTCGAACAAGTCGGGCAAACAGCATCAGCTGGAAACATGTTTCGTGCCGTATGGGCTGTAATCGGTTTAGGATTTTTCAATCTTGTGATCGTGCTTGGCCCTTTCATCGCATTAGCTGGGATTGTGCTGGCGGGCTGGATTGTCGGTCTATCCTTCATTACTTCGCCAATTTTATATATTATTAATATCGTCATTTATCCAGAAATTTTTGTTTTGTTTGATTTATTCGTATCTATCTTTCTATCCGGTATCGGTATATTTATAACGATCGGGATGGTTCATTTTACGCAATGGTTAGTTAAAGGCTTTGTGAAGTACTTGAACTTTAATATTAGAATGGTGAAAGGGGGCATGAATAATGCCTAGAACCAAATTATTTTCGACGATTGCCACGGTTTTGATTATCGTTGGTCTTGTCGGTGCTTTATTAGCGTATACGACTTATGGCGCGGGAGAAGACGTTCAACAAACGGAAACCTTCGAGCATCAATCTATTACTGAGGTTGTTATTGAATCAGGCAGTGCGTCGATTAACGTTTTTCCAACGAATGATGAATTAATTACTGTCACTTTTTCAGCAAAAGATACTAGGTCTAGACAATACGATTTTAACGTTCAAGAAAATGAGGAGACGTTAAACATTCAGTTAAAAGAGAAGAAGAAGTTTCAATTTATTAACTTTGGTTTTAATTTTACAAGTCCTGAAATCACTGTTTATTTGCCTGAAAAACAATATGAACGATTGCAAGTTGATAATGTAAATGGAAAAACAACTGTTGAAAATATGTCCACTAACGAATTAAATGCGACTACAGTTAACGGGCGGATAGATATTAACAATATGACGACGCAAAATACGATTGTGTCCTCTCAAAATGGAAAAATTAATCTTAACGCGGTAAATGGTGAGATTGTCGGCAATGTTGTGAACGGCAGCATTACATTGGAGACTGACGATCTTAATCAGTTCATTGATTTAGAATCCGTTAATGGAAAGCTAAGTATCGAAACTAATGAAGAACCAACAAATGCAACGATTGAAGTAGATGTCGTGAACGGAAAAATTGATATATTTGGTGAAAAGAATAGAAATACAACATTTGGTGAAGGCGACTATCTAATTCAATTAAAAACCGTTAATGGCCGCGTGTCCGTTTCAAAATAAGGTTAAAGAAGCAAGCTAGAATAATAACTTAAATAAGATTAGGTGAAACAATTGGGTCAAGAACTGCTAAAAATTTTTAACGAGAAAAAAGAACATATTGGTACGGCTAGCCGAGATGCTGTCCATAAGCAAGGTTTATGGCATGAGGTTTTTCACTGTTGGTTTATAAGTAAAGACGAAGTTGAGCCATATATTTATTTACAGCTTCGGAGTGAAGAGAAAAAAGAGTATCCGAACCTTTACGATATTACAGCCGCGGGTCATCTATTAGCCGACGAAACCGTGGAAGATGGAGTTCGCGAAATTGAAGAAGAAATCGGGTTAACAATCCCGTTTAATGAATTAACACCCCTCGGCACGACAGATTATATTGTTGAAAATAATGATTTAATTGATAAGGAAATTTCTCATCTGTTCATGTACGGTTATGATGGAGATATGGATGAACTGAAGCTTCAACCTGGTGAAGTATCGGGAATGATCAAAGCACCTTTTGAAGATTTTTATAAGTTATGGTTTGGTAAAATAGATAAAGTGTTAATCAAAGGCTACCACCTCGATGATGCAGGAACAAAGCTCTCGATTGAAAAAACTGTCGGCAAAGAAAGCTTTGTTCCACACCCACTATCTTTTTACCAAGAAGTTGTGAAGCGGATAAAAAATAATCTGGGGTAATAGCTGGGTTTGAGCATAAACTGATGGTTAATTTGAAGTCGCCAGATGGGTCCTGAAAGTTGCCAATAGACCCGGT
>CALKAL010000154.1 GCA_937983065.1 uncultured Bacillaceae bacterium
TGAGTTTGATCTCGATTTTGATCCGTTGGCCAAAGAATCTCCAGTTCAACCAAAAATCGGTTCCAGCACGTTACCGTTGAATCTCACACAATACCCATGGGCGAAGTTTCGAAAAACCAAGTCAGGCGTTAAACTCCATTTGCGATTGGTATTTATGGATAAAGATTCTGTCTATCCAGATCAAATGGTTATCACACCTGCTCATGAACATGACCGAAATCAACTCGAAGTATTAGTAGATGACCAGGAAGCCATGTATGTTTCTTCGACCGTGGCTATGTTGACTATGAACGTTTTGATCGAATGACTGATGATGGCTATTTCTTTGCCTCACGTCTTAAAAAGAATGCTGTCATTCGTGTGATAGACTCCTTTGATGTCACAGACGAACCCTCAATCCTATCGGATCGAATGGTTTACATTGGAACGACGCAATAACGGGTTGAAAATGTCTTTCGACTTGTTGAAGTCGTTGATACTCAAGGTAATGAATTACGAATCATCACAAATCGGTTTGATGTAGATGCGACAGCTATCAGTGAGATTTATCGCTCACGATGGGCCATTGAACTCTTTTTCAAATGGTTGAAGCAACACGTGGAAATCAAACACTTTTACGGCATGAGTGAAACAGCTGTTCATAATCAGATTTACTTAGCACTCATTGCGTATTGCTTAAACGTGTTGATAAAACTAGAAACCAATAGCAGTAAGCCATTACTACGTATCATACGTTGGCTGAAAGCCTAAATATGGAAACCTGCTTACGTATGGATTAGGCGTTTTGATGGTCGAGCAAGCCCTTGACGAGTAACCTGTAGTTACTCTAGTTGAAAAGGTAAATGTATAAAATCACCAAATGGACAAAACCCACCTTTAGGTATGCTTTAACTTTTTTGTACATTTGGCGGAAATAAAAGGAGTCGCAAGATTCAGATTATATTAATGCAACGCTAGTGATTTAATCTAATTTATATATTTATTAATAGGAACAGGATTATAATCATTATTAATATAATCAGATATATAATCCAGTGTCTCATATTTGGTTCCCTCAATATATGGTATAATCTCAAACTTTAATGTAATCTCATCTCCTGGTTTATATTTCCAAACTAAATCTCCACTAAATAAATAGGATTCTATTCCTTCTATCGCTTCAAAGAAAAATTCTGTTGCGTTTAAATCCTCGTTATATTTAACATCCAAAATTTCATCTTTAAAAGTAATATAATCTCCAATAGCAAAACCTGGGAAATCATAAACGTATTGATCGATATTGTCATCGTAAGTTAATAACATTAGTTCTTTAAACGTAAAACTTTCTTTATAGACATTTTTGTTTTTATGATGGTCTGAAGGAATGAATAGAATATGGTCCCCAATTAAATCAATATTTTTATATTCATTTGAAGTATTATTGTTTAATGCATCTGTTTTGTTTACATTTTGTGTTCCTTGACAAGGTCCAATAGGTTTACAACTTTTATTTCCTTCATAATGGTAATGCCTTACAACTAAATTCCAGGTGTTTTTTGAGTTTACATGGAAATCAACATTATAATCTCCATTTCTACTTATCTGGTTAGAGAATACCGATAAACGTTGATTAGTCCCGACAGATTTTGAATCTACTATCCCTCCATTAGGGTCATATACAGTAATACTCATTTTAAATGGTGTTAATGTAGGGGCTCTCACTCCCCAGGCTTCAATCCAATGTCGGTCACCCCGGATTGGAACTTTTTTTCGAAAAAGATTTTCATATGAGCCAGAATTGAATTTTATATTTCCAGAACGCATTTCAGTATAAGTATCAGTATAATATAGAGTTTTATTGTGAAATTGTTTCCATGTATTGGCATAAAGATACATAAAACCTTCACTAACGAAATTTGTAGCAGAAACTGCTGTAGGAAATAAAACTAACAAGGAAATAATTGATAATAAAGTTAATTTTACTTTTTTCATAAATACTTCCTCCTAAAAATCATTATAATTAATAAAATATTAGAAATGATTATAGAAACTTTTTCTAAATTATAGTTTCTGTTGACTTTAGTCGATTCAGAACAACTGAACTCTGTACCGGTTAAGTCAAATTGAACACTTTTCGCTCATTAATTTTGAACAGTTTTACCATTGGATATCGAACTTCAATGTTTTAGTCTATAACTGTCACCTCCTAATTGAATAACCTCAGCACGATGGATAATTCTATCTAAAATGGCTACTGTGACCACTGGATCACCTAATAATTCCCACCACTCATCAGGTCCTTTATTTGAAGTTTGTATGATTGATGATTGGTTATATAATTCATTAATTAGATGGGAGAATAGGTTAGCCTCCCGTTGATCCATTGCCATAAACTTAAGATCATCAATGATAATTAAATTTGAATCCCTTGACCGTTTCATTCTAATTTGCGACTTGTGTGTTATTTCTTCAATTTTTAATACATGAATAAGTTCTCCCATAATCAATCAAAAATTTGAGCTGATGATAAATCAGGATGCTTTTTCAGCCAGCCTAGTTAACTTGGTATGTCAACACTAAACTAAACAATTTTATTAAGGAATATAAACTTCTTACAGGTGTTAAACGGAATGTCCCTTATTGAAAATAGTAGTATCATTTCGTCACTTGACATGGAGCCTCTGCGGGCGTGATTTGATTGCCAGAAAGCCAGCTAAATTAAAAACCACGCTGGCTTGCCAAAAAAGGCTATCACACCCGCCTCTCCAAGTAAAGTGGGCGCATTGAAGTTAGACAGCTGTCTGCTCTAACTGATGCTGGAGCTTGTACTCTCTTGGCGTTAAATAGTCTAGTGATTCATGAATGCGAATGTTATTAAACCAGTTAACGTAATCAAACAGTTCGCGATCCAATTCTTCCTGACTAGAGAAAACTGTTCCATTGACGAACTCTGTTTTAATTGATTTAAAGGTTGCTTCAGCGACTGCATTGTCGTATGGCGTACCTTTATTACTTAATGATCTGTCGATACCAAATACAGCTAATGCTTCATCAATTAATTGATTCTTAAACTCGCTCCCCCGGTCCGTGTGAAACAGTTCAAGCTTGTTGAGGCTGTAGGGTATTGTCGCAAAAGCGCGTTGAACTAGCTTCGCATCTTTGTTTGGACCAGCACTGTGACCAATGATTTCACGGTTATGTAAATCAACGAGTACACAAATATAATGCCATTTTTGTTGCACACGAACATAGGTTAAATCACTTACCACAACTTCCATTGGCTGTTCCTGGGTAAATTCCTGGTCTAATCCATTGCCAACATCAGATTCATTGACCGTTGATTTTTGGGGCTTGAATTGGACAACCGTATACTTGGAAACGAGTTTTTGTTCTTTCATAATTCTACCGATTCGGCGGCGAGAGACTTGCCAGCCTTTCTCTTAAAGTTTCTTTTTGATTTTACGTTGACCATAGACTTGTCTGTTCTCATTGAATATCTGGATGATGAGTTCTGTGAGTTCATCTTCTTGTTTTGTATCACGTTCTTTTGCTTCGTAATAGTACGTGCTTCGTGGAATTTGCAGGACTTCGCACATTGCTGATATCGAGTATTTGTGACGGTTATTCCGAATCACATCTACTTTCGTCCCATGATCAGCGCGGCTTGCTTTAAAATATCATTTTCCATGGCAAGCCTTTGGTTTTCTTTGCGTAACTTAATAAGTTCTTCCTGTTCAGGCGTACGATTGTCCTTTTCTTCAAAGGAACCAGAGGTAGAATATTGACTAACCCAACGATCAAAAGAAGACGGTGTCAACTCGTATTCTTTGATAATCTCACCTCTTGGTTTTCCTGATGTGTGCAGCTGAACAATTTGTTCCTTGAATTCTTTCGAGAAAGTTCTTCTTTTTCTTCTTTTGGTCATGACTGACTCTCCTCCGACTGATTATTGAGTTCAGTTTATATGACCTTAAAATATTTGTCTAACTAAGTGTAACCGATGCAACTCATCTTCATGTTAATCTAATTCCTGAATTCTTCGCTCCGAAGAAGCTAGCCAGGGTGCCATTTCTTCTGGTTCTTTTTTGCAAATAATAAATAACCGTTCCACTAGCGATTCCAAGATTCCACACAATTTTCTATTTTAAAATCCTAGTTCTTTTAATTGAAAAATTCGATTGTACGCTTTTCACTTTCTCACGAAAAAGAATAAAACATTAAAGTAAATTAACAAATTTTACTGCCTAGACTCATTCTTTGTTAGAAATGTTTATCTTATTAATGGTCCAAGAAAACATCCGCACCTCCAATTGACTATTTTAGTTTAGCATTTACAAACTCCTTTAAGGTACAAATAATTTTAGTTAGATTTAAAAATTAGTTAAACAACGTTAGAATAAAAGAGTGTGTATTTATCGGCAAGCTAACAATAATTTATAAGAATTAGGAATATACTAGAAATTATTTACTTTATTTATATTATATCAATTCAGAATACTAATGCAATGGGTAATTATTCATATAATTTCATCTCGTATATTGGTAAAAAACTCCTATGGTAGCAATAATAATTAAACCAAAGTAATCATAAGAAGAAATTAAATATGAATGAAATTATTGAATCGGGAGTTTGACACCTCATTCTTATAAAAGTGATTATAAGCTATGACAGGCTTATATTTTTTTGTCAATTTTCACCGAAAAATATTGCGTAATTCGAACTATTGTATAATAGAGAAAAAAACGGGGCGGAGTGATATATTATGATGGTTAAAAAAAGTGTGTCAAAAAACTCTACTTCTTATTCCATCATTATAGATGTCTATCGCACGGTGAGAAAACCTCAAAAGTAGTGGAAGCTTTTTAAAAGCTAGTGAACTTTAATTCGGAATATAATTAAGGTTATGTTCAATTTATTGGAGTATGTTGTTTTGAAACGTTTCAACCCGAATTCCCAAGTAGTACACTTATCTATGACTATGACTCTAAGACTGGTGAATATTTACAACATTATTTTGATTCACGAGGCGTAACTCGACTATATAACATGAGCCTTGAAGACGATGTTTGGAAATTGTTGAGGAATACACCAGATTTTTCACTATTAGATTTTTATCAGCGATTTACCAGGAAAATTAATGAAACAAGAGATGCCATAGACAGTTACTGGGAAAAATCAGATGACGGTCTAAACTGGGAGCACGATTTTAATCTTATATATCGAAAAATAAATTAAATAAAAAATGATATTTGAGAGTTGTAATCATTTTAATCGTTTAATTGTCGATAAAAATCGTCCTTACTAAAATGAGGTGTGTTAACTTCATTACTATAGAGGGCGATTTTTTTGTGACGTATTTTAAAAGCTGCCAAAAAGTCATATTTTACAAGACTTATTTGACGGCTTCATTTTTTATTGGAAAAATATTATAGAAAAGTGAGATAAACTTTGGTTTAAGTCGTCTAATGATGTAGAAAGCAAAAAGGGAGAAATTATCCATGGATAAAGATGAAATAATTACGGATTGGTTTCATCAATATAGTGATGAAATTTTTAACTTCCTTATCTATCGTATCGGTCATGCTGATGTTGATGACCTTGTTCAGGAAGTGTTTATTCGCGCGATTAATGGTTTTGAGCAATTTAAAGGGGAGTCAAAACCAAAGACATGGTTATATAGTATTGCTAGAAACATTGCTATTGATGAAATTAGAAGAAGAAATCGCAAAAAATCTAAATCACTCGTATCTCTGGAAACAAGTGAAGAACTAAGCACTGATATTACGCCAGAGCTAATACTAGGTTTAAAAGGGGAAAACAAAGAACTATATGAAGCTATTCAATCGCTAAAGTCTAATTATCGAGATGTCATCATTTTACGTGGGATCAGAGGAATTTCAGTTAAGGAAACCTCTGAGATATTGAGTTGGAATGAGAAGAAGACACGGTTAACTTATTATCGTGCGAAGTTAGCCTTGCAAAAAAGGCTAGGAGGTATGTCCGATGAACAATAATATAGATGACAAACTTCATTCAATGCCAGAAGCTAAATTGAGTAACGAACAGAAAGACAAAATGCTTGTAGCGATCTTAAGCAATCAAGATAAGTTTAATGTAAAAAGACAGAATAAACGAATGAAAGAATGGTTTATTTCTACAGCAGGCGTTGCAGTCGCCATCATTCTTGTGATGATTATATTTGTATTACCAAACCAAGGTCCAACTCAGCAAGCTTTTGTAGCAGAAGAACTATTAATGGATTTAGAGGAGTTACAATCATTTGACTTATTTGAAGTGCAATTACCAACCTATGCTCCTTTTGAGGTTGAGAATGTAGTTTATAATACAAGGTATTATGGACCAATTGATATAAAACAACCTGAAAACAACTATTATGCGGAACCTGATGATCCTAACAACTGGGCATTTGAAATATTTTATGAGGGTAAAAACCGTGAAAAAGAATTACAAGTGCATATAACTCGAGGAATCTTAGAGTATGATGATATTGATGATCATGATGAAGTAGTTGAATTCGGTAATGGTAAGGAAGGAAAATTTAAATCGACTGAGAATATGGCTGCTTCTGAGGACTTTGAATGGACAAAACAATTTCTCTTATGGCAAGAAGGCGCAATTCTAATTGAAATAGGTGTAACGAATCAAAACGGTGAACCAACATCAGTTGACGAAATGATTAGAATTGCTAAATCGTTTAAAGATTATACACCTTTAATATCGAAGGAGTAGGGCTGTTTAGCAATTTTTAAAAAATGAAAACGAGTGGGGAAAATTATTTGATTTCCCCATTCGTTTTTGGTTTTTTATTGGGTTTTCAAAAATGAAGGGCGGATAATAAATAGAAAAGGCTCCGAGTTGCTAAAAACATCTGGAACCTTTACTAATAGAGGATATTTTTAAGATTTTACCTTTAATTTCCTTATATAAATATTCCTCTACAGTTCATTATCTTTATTTCTCGTTTTATTCGTAAAATTGTTTTGATCAATTATCTGATTTTTTTCTTTACTATAAAAAGAAATAACTCTTTTCTGTTCTTCATGCAAGAGCGGATTAGCAAATTCATAAAAAGCTTCGATATCACTATTACTTGGAAACTCTCTAATCTGTGCTTCATGCTATATATTATTATATAATGCTCGATGTTCTTTTCTAATAATCAATGGTGGAAAATCGTTTTCTATCAACGAATAACTCATCACCATTCTACCAGTCCGCCCATTACCGTCTGAAAAAGGATGAATCTTTTCAAAAGTAATGTGTGCTTCTAATATCGCTTTTATAATTTCCTCATCAGATTTAGCATTTTTTATTTTAAAATTCAAATTGTCTATCAATTGTTTCATCAAGACTGGCACTTGTTCAGGTGGGGCAGTAGAAATCTCAACACCCGTAATGTAATTTATGTCTGTCTTAAACTGACCTTTATTATACTGCAATCGATCTGTTAATTTTTCATGTATGCTTTTGAAAATAGGAATTGATAGTATTTGTAATTCTAAATTCTGCTCAGAAAAATGTGGCTGCACACCAATGTCAATTTTACCCTATAATGCTTTCTAATCAATTCAATGTATATCTTTCCAAAAAAATAGCTACCCTTGATTGACGGTAAAGGGTAAGTTTTTTCGCAAACTACTAATTAAAGATTTAACGTGACAAAATTGTTCAATGGGGGGTTCTTGAAAATGAGCCTAATAATAGATTCTCTTTTTCATATACCATAGCGATTGTGTTATCAATGATTATCAATGATTAAACAACTTTGTCTTACAAGGCAAAGGGGAAATATTTGTTATTGTTTTTCAAAGTTACGTCAAATGAGACATTAATTCTATTTTCCCCTTTTAAAACAATTTTCCAATAGTTTTGGAATTGATATTTATTAAATCTTGCATTATTTAAAGTTTTTTGAAAATATTAAATTATGTTAATATAAAATAAAAGTTTTATTGTGATTTTACAAACAAAAGAAGAATATTGAAATAAGTAAAAGTCATTAGGGGGAATTAATTTGTTTAAGAAAAAATGGGTTATTAGAGTTATTATCGCAATAATCATGATAATAATACTATTTTTCAGTAGTAATGAAATAATACGACAAATTAAATCTGATAGCAATAATGACAATAATATATTAAATGAATATAGTGATTCTTTTTTAGATTTGTATAATCTATATTATGTTTTAGAGTCGAAAAAGTTGATAAATGACTTATCAAATGATGAGTTAACTAATGTAAAAAAAGAAATAGAAAATTATCCAATAGAATTGGTTATAGAAAGAGGGAATTTGTATGATTTATGGCTTTATGTACAGATACATAAATTTCTTGAAATTAAAATACCAGAGAAAAAAGAGATATCGGATTATTTGGAATCATTAAAAACAAATGAAGGATTTTATTTAACATATCCTGGAGAAAATGAGCACGGCCTATCATCTCATCTGTTATCTACTAAAATGAGTTTAGAAATTATGAATGAGATTAAAGAAAAAATAGATTATGAACAAATAAATAATTGGATTAAAGAAAATTACGAAGAAGACTTAAGTAAGTTAGAAAATGATCCAATTTCATACGTTGGTGCTATTTACCTGATTAAATTTATTCAAGAATTAACAAAACAATCTAATTCAAAATATATTTTCGATACAGACGAATTAGGACAACATCTAGAAAAGGCTACTGGGTTATTACTTATGTCAGAAGATAATATTATGAAATATGATACAATTTTGGAATTTAATTCTTTAGATAATGAGAATTCTATTCCAATAAATAAAAAAGAAGTGGAAAATTATTTATTATCTATAAAACATAAAAGTGGAGGATTTCCATTATGGGGATTAAATGATGAAGAACCAGACATATTAACGACTTATATTGCGTTAAAATTGCAAAAAGAACTTTACTTAAATATACCTATTTCTGAAGTAGATAAACACTTCCTAGACCAAACTCTTGAATATATTTTTGAGTGACTGGGTTGGCAAACAAGATACTATTTTAAAGACGATTTTAAATTACTTTAAAAATTGCCCCACTTGCCCCAATGTAACCGATAAAATAGATTTAACAGTTTTAGATAAATAAGATTTTACACTTCTT
>CALKAL010000155.1 GCA_937983065.1 uncultured Bacillaceae bacterium
GTTATATTTCTTTCTAAAGATACCGAAAATCGCTATAAAGCCCAAATCCCGTTGCCCCTGCCGAAGATTTGTCTAATAAACCGATATAAAGCCCAAATCCCGTTGCCCCTGCCGAAGATTTGTCTAATAAACCGATATAAAGCCCAAATCCTGTTGCCCCTGCCAAAGATTTGTCCAATAAAACTGATTCTCAAACTCCGACACATATTCCAACATGATCATTTTTATATCTTTATACAAACGTCAATGATAATAAAAGTGAGAACATTCCATCAATGCTTAATTGAGCAAGTTGATATAATTCCTTTTCATAACACGTTATAATTTAAGAGGTACGAAATTTGATTCATTATAGTAAGGAGGATACGAAAATGGCTTTTGTCATAACGAGTCCATGTCAAGGTGAAAAAGCGGCAGAATGTGTTGATGTCTGTCCTGTTGATTGTATAGAAGAAGGAAAAGAACAATTTTATATCGATCCAGATTTGTGCATTAATTGTGGTGCGTGCTTATCCGTTTGCCCAGTTGATGCGATTGTTGAAGATTTTGATTTACGACCAGAAGAAGAGGTTTATTTGAAGAAGGCAGAGGAATTTTTCGCAAATCGTTAAAAATTACCTTGAAAATAAGTCATTGAAATATGTTAATATATGATGTTGATTTACATAAAAAATGAAGGAGGTGCAGCTATGGGAGGAATCGTTGTCGTAGAATATTGTGATGGAAATGCGATTCAAGACATTGATCTTGAAGCGATTTTAGAAGAAGAATATCCAGAAGTGGCGGTTTTGATGAATAGCTGCCTTTCCTTTTGTGGGATGTGCTCGATTGGACCATACGTACTTGTGAATGGGAAGCGAGTTTTCGGAAAAACAGCAGAAGAATGCTTAAATAAAATTAGAAAACAAATCGATGAAGAACTAGAGATGTATAAAGAAGTGTAATTGCTTTCGGAGGGAAAACGGTGAACCTTTTATCTATCTTTAAAAGAAGTTTAATGCTTCCAAAAAAAGAAGCATTATTTAGTCTGAATCGCGTCAGCATGCGGGATGCGATGGTATATATTATTATTCTGCTATTTATATTGTTTTTACCCGATATCGTCCATGATTTTATACGCTCTAGCAGTTCAGATAATAGTTTTCTACTCGAAGTTTTTGTTGTACGTCTATTAGTTCTCTATCCTTTATTAATACTGTTTATTATGGTTTCTAGCATCTCCCTTTTATCCGCTTTAATTATTCCGATTAAAGAATTATTAAAGCGAAAATTGAAATATCAACAGCTCTGGAAAATGACTGTGTTTGCATTAACTATTCCATTGATAATTATTTTTGCTTTTAGGATTTTACAAATAAATGAATGGTATATTAATTTATTACCCCTCATTATCTATTTCGTATTAATGGTTAAAATGATTACCGTTTATCCGAAGAGAAAATTATAAAAAGGGAAGGGATTAACCATGGCATTTGTTATTACAGCACCATGTAAAGAAGAACTAGCCTCTGAATGTGTAGAAGTATGCCCTGTCGACTGTATCGAACCAGCGGATGATCAACTCGTTATTGATCCTGTTCGTTGTATTGATTGTGCAGCCTGTGAATCAGTTTGCCCAGTTGAAGCGATTTTTCATGAAGATGATCTACTAGAAGAAGATCGCCCTTATTTAGAAAAAGCAAAACAGTTTTTCGGTAGAGCTTGATAAATATTTTCTAATGTTTAATTGACTCGTTATTTGGGTATTTAGTCCGTGTGAGGATAAAGGGGGTCTTTGCACATGGACAGCGAAGTGATTATCTACACGAGTGATCATTGCAAGAAGTGCGAGTCTTTAAAAAGGCTATTTAAACAGTGGGGCATTTCATTTAAAGAGAAAAATACAACAAAAAATCGAAGCTATTTAAAAGAACTTCAACAGGTTGGTATTTATGGAACTCCGACTACAGTTGTTGATGATAAGTTTATCGAAGGCTTTCAAGAGAACCGCTTATTTGAACTTTTAAAAAAATAATTAAAAAATGAGCACCCTTCTTTTACTTGTAATCATATGATGCAATTAGGGGGGTGTCTATTTTATGGATCAATACAATTATTTTAATCCAAACAACGAATCAGAGCCGATGCATTCTTATTATTTTAATCCTTCATTTCCGTATAATCATTCGTATGGGCCGCATTATATGAATGAATTATATTCGTTTGAGGAGCCAATTAATTATACACCTTATTATTATCCGATCAATCATGAATCAGAGTACGGAATGAATGTCGAACAAGAATGGCAAAATCGACAAAGAAAACAGACATCACCGTTTGTCCAATATTTTCAAGGGGAAAATGGTGAAATAGATATCGATAAAGTGTTTGGAACGGTGAATCAAGCAATTAGAACGGCCCAACAAGTTAGCCCTATCGTCCGCTCGGTGAACAACTTTGTGAAAAATCTAAAGTAATGTCGCTAAGCTAAACTAATATAATTGCCAATACGTCAAAAGTCCGTCATTAAATGTTAGAATGACGGACTTTTTTGCTTGGCAGTTTCGTAAGTTATGCTTTTTGATCACTATCATCTAAGAATGAGATGACGATGCCACCTTCACCTGCATACGTCGCAATGAGCGGGCCCATGTCAATGAGCAACTCCTCTTTTGAATGGTACTTTTCCTTTATTTTAGCTAAAATGCTTTTCGCTTTATCTTCGCAATTACTATGAGCAAGGGCAATCGTTTTATTTTCTAATGTTTTCGTATAATCACTAATTTGCTCGATAAGTCGGTTCAGTGCCTTTTTCTCGCCACGCACTTTTTCTGTCACTTCAATTTCACCGTCTACTGAAGCTTTCATTAATAGTTTAATATTTAACGTTTTCGCAATCGCTCCCCTAACCCGGTCAAGTCGTCCACCTTTAATTAAATTTTCGACCGTTTTAAGAGAAAATAATGTGGCTGTACGCTCTACATAATCTTTCATCTGTTGTACAAGATCTGAAAAATGGATTTCGTTTAATTTCATTTTAATCGCTTCGTTGACGAGTAGCGCTACGCCAGCTGAGGCCGTTTTCGTATTAATAATTTCAATTTGACGATCTGGCATTTCTTCTAAGATCATATCTTTTGCAATGACGGCACTTTGATACGTGGCACTAATATTTTTTGAAATACAAAAAGCTAAGATTGGCACATTTGGATCAACTTCTTTAAAAACTTCGTAAAATTCATTCGGGCTTGATGCCGATGTTTTCGGTAATTCTTCCTTCATTTTATCGTAAAACTCATCAATTCCGATATCGACCCCCGCTTTATACGTTCCATCTGTAAAATGTAAATTGAGCGGGACGACTTTTATGTTAAATTTCTCTGCAAACCCTTTTGGCAAATCTGCTCCACCGTCGACAATTAATTGAATGGACATTTACCTAGTCACCTCATTGCTTTTTTATTTATTCTATCACTTTAACACGATTTTTTTTCGTCGTGCTAAAAATAAACAACATTAAACCGAAAATAACAATGGTACCACCTAAAAATTGGGACCAAGTAATCATTTCCCCGAGAACAAAATAGGCTAACACCGAAGCTCCAACCGGCTCAAATAATATTCCCATCGTAATCGTTGACGCATTCAACCATTTTAATGCCCAATTAAATAGCGTATGTCCGAAAAAGGTTGGAATAATTGCTAAGGCTAAAAAATAAATCCATGTCGATTGAGAATACCCTGTAAAAGGGACGTCTAAAACGACATTATATACAATCAATGTGACAGCACTTATGGCGTAAACGAGAAAGGAATAAGTAATTAAAGATAATCGCTTTCTAACATTTTGGCCGAAAAGAAAATAACCTGTAATAGCAATCGCACCAAGGAGAGCTAGAAAGTTCCCGAATAGAGCCATTCCGCTAATTTGAAAATCACCCCAGCTAATGATGACACTCCCTGTAAAGGCGATAATAAGACTGATGACGGCCCCAGATGTAAATTTTTCTTTAAAAAATAAATACCCACCTAAAAATGCGAAGATCGGTTGAGTTGTAACTAACACGGTTGAACTCGCGACAGATGTAAGGTTGAGTGATTCAAACCAAAGGATAAAATGGAGGGCCAAAAAAACACCCGCAGCGATTGACGCCATCCAGTCTCGCTTTTCAATTCTTTTAAATTCATCCCGATATTTTAATAAAACTAACGGTAACATAATGATGACGGCAAGTAATAGACGATAATTAGCGATCATAGACGATGGAGCATCAGCTAGCCTGACAAAAATAGCTGATGTTGAGACAGATATGACCCCGATGGCCACAGCGATGTAAGGAGCGGCTAGTTTATTTGACATGATCTTTCCTCCATCTTTTAGTTAATAAAATATTTTTTTAATCCGGTTAAGAACGATTGGGCCAAGTGCTAACCCTGCGAAGAAACCGAAGAGGTGAGCATATAAATTCACATTAGTACGTAAAAACGTCATAAACACCCCGATGATTAAGATGACGATAATAATTTGTCTGCTTTGTGGGTCAATTAATTCTTTGCGCATAAAAATCATATACATATATAGACCGAAAATCCCGTATATAGCTCCTGAAGCCCCAGCATGCACTAAAAGAAGTTCACCTAAATATAACGTCGCTACGTTTCCGACGATTCCCATTAAGAGGTATGTTAAAATAAATTTAGTTTTACCGAGGATCCGTTCTAACGGTGGTCCGAAAAGAATTAAGCTGAACGTATTAAATAGGACGTGAGGTAAACTTAAATGAACGAAGATAGGAGTTATTAGACGCCAATACTCTCCGTTTAAAGCGATATGTAAGTTACTACCGACGAGCAATCCTTTTAATTCAGTAATTGCTAATAATTCTGTTAGTATATATAAAACGATATGGATGATGACGATTCCAGTGACGATAGGATATAGTCTCATAAATTGATTCAAGCTTTCATAGCGTACAAACATAGTTTTAATAACCTCACTTATTTATCTTTCATTGCATTAAGAATACTAATATTTTCATGAAGTTTCAATTAGAAAGTAGGGTTTAAAATGATTAAAGGAATCGGAATCGACCTAATTGAATTAGACCGGATCGAAAAGCTTATGAACCGAAAAGAGAAATTTATCGAACGGATTTTAGGTCGTGAAGAAAAAAAGCGACTCTCCCAATTTACGAATGAAAAAAGAAAAATAGAGTTTGTCGCAGGACGTTTTGCAGCGAAGGAAGCATATAGTAAAGCGTTAGGCACTGGAATTGGACAGGCCGTTTCCTTTCAAGATATTGAAATTATTTCAAATGAACAAGGTCGTCCAGCTGTTTATATAAATGGTGAAAAAAAAGCCGATATTTTCGTTTCAATTTCGCATAGTAGAGATTATGCTATTGCTCAAATAATTATTGCTTAACTTATATAGCTAGTCTGCATATTCGTACAAGTCGTCTCATATAGTGTATTGCGGGTAACAAAAAGTCCAATGTGCACATTGTCACCGCAGAATACGAATAGATCGCTCGATCAATTCGAGCATGAAATTTATGAGGCGAAGGAGTTGTTTGAATGAAACGAAAACTATTACTCTTCATGTTACTATTTTTATTCACCTTTTTATTAGTAGCATGTGGAGAGGAGACAGCGGATGATGTTTTACAGTCTCTGAATGAAAAGGCGGATGAAATGAATAGCTATCAAGCTACCGCTACTATGACGATGGAAACAGGTGAAGAACCACAACAGTTCAACGTCGATATTTGGCACAAAAAAGAGGACTACTACAAGGTGAGCTTGCAAAACCAGATGGATGAAAATAGTAATCAAATTATACTAAGAAACGATGAAGGTGTATTCGTATTAACTCCTTCCATTAATAAAAGCTATAAATTTCAAAACGATTGGCCAAAACAACATAGTCAGCCGTATTTATTCCACTCATTAGTTGATGATATAACGAGCGATACAGAACGGCAATTTAGAACGACGGAAAATTATTACGTCTTTGAAGTGAGAACGAATTATCGAGGGAATCAACAACTACCTTTTCAAGAAATTTATTTCCATCGAGGAACTTACAAGCCTGCCTTAGTACGAGTGAAAAACCAGGAAGGCGATTCGATGGTCGAAGTTGATTTCACGTCCTTTGAGTTCGATGTTGACATTGATGATCAAGAATTTGAAACAGAACATAATTTAGCCGAAGGAACGTTAAGTGTGCCGACCATGGGTGAATCCGAAGATAGAGATATTATGATCTATTTACCAGCGAATTTACCTGAAGGAACATCGGCGGTTAGCGAGCAGCTCGTTTCCTTTGATGAAGGTGAAAGGGTTATTTCAACATATGACGGTGAAAAGCAGTTTACATTAATTCAGGAAATGTATTATTCCTTCCCAACGGCATTAGATGTTCCTGTATTTACAAATGGAGATATGGTTGACCTCGGATTTACGATAGGTGCCCTTACGAATCATACGCTCGAATGGCAAATGGATGGGATGAATTTTATATTAGCGAGTGATTCCTTAACGGTCGATGAGATGGTTATGGTCGCCCAGTCTGTTCAACAAAGTGTTATGAAATAGAGGAACAATCAGATGAAGATTAAATAAATTACCCGTAATATAACGAGTTATTATGGGTAATTTCATTTTTATATGTTGACAACCTTCTTTTTTCGATTAGATAATGGAAGAAAAAAGAGGGTTATTTTTATGCAATCTAAGAGCTTAAGAGATACGTGGGTAGAAATAAACTTGAATCATATTAAACATAATATTAAAGAAATATTAAGCTTATATCAATCCGATAAAAAAGTATATGCCGTCGTCAAAGCAGATGCTTACGGTTACGGAGATATAGAAGTTTCAAAAGCTGCAATTGAAGCCGGTGCTAAAGGGCTTGCTGTTGCCATTTTAGATGAGGCAATCCGATTAAGAGAGGTTTTTCCTGATATTCCGATTCTCGTTTTAGGATGGACGAGTCCACAGCATGCTAACTTAGCGGCAGAGCACGATATTACATTAACGATTTTTCAATTAGACTGGGTTAAAGAAGTGAAAGCCGTATTAAAGCATGAAAATTTACAAGTCCACTTAAAAATTGACACAGGTATGGGGCGAATAGGTATAAGAAGTATTGAAGAGGCATATGATGTAATTACAGAATGCTCATCTTCCAACGTGAAAATTACAGGACTATATACCCATCTAGCAACGGCTGATCATGAAAAATCAGATTATGTTCACTACCAAATCTCAGCTTTCAAAGATTACGTAAAAGAAATTGAGTCCATGTTACCTACACCTGTTGAAAAGCATATCGGAAACTCAGCCGCATCAATCGTTTATTCAGAGGAGATGTTTGATGCGATTCGATTAGGATTAGGGATGTACGGATTGTACCCGACTCATACAGTAAAAGATCGGGCAACGATTGAACTGAAGCCTTCTTTTTCCCTTTATAGTCGACTCATCCATGTTAAACAAGTGAAAAAAGGCGATTACATTAGTTATTCGCAAACTTATCAAGCTGAGGAAGATGAGTGGATTGGAACGATTCCAATCGGTTATGGTGATGGATTACCTCGAAGACTGCAAAACTTCCAAGTGTTAATTAATGGGGAAAAAGCAACAATTGTCGGGCGAATTTGTATGGACCAAACGATGGTTAAACTAAAGAAACCATATAAAATCGGAACAAAAGTAACGTTTATCGGGCAAGATCAAAATGAACAAATTACGATGGAAGAAATGGCGGAGTACTTAGGAACAATTCCGTATGAAGTTTCTTGTCACATTAGTAAAAGAGTTCCGCGAATATATACCTAATGTTTAGACAAAATAGGACAAAAACTAACAATATATAATTTTTTCCATGACTTTTTTCTTAAAATGCCTTTACGCTTATAGGAGATAATGCTATGATGTCTTTATAGATTTATTGTCCGTAACAATGCTGGGGGTGTAGGGATGTCAAACACGACAAAGGAAATCGTAATCAAACTACCTATTTCTTTATTAAATGATTGTGATGATTTAGTAGAGGACCAGAAAGAAATGGATTTAAACAAGCTAATATTACAAGCGGTAAATCAGTACGTTCAAGATGAGAAGAAACGTAAGATTAAAGAAACGATGCGCCGTGGTTATGTTGAAATGAGAAATATCAACTTAGGAATTGCATCTGAGGCTTTTCAAGCTGAAGAGGAGGCCGAAACCACTCTTGAGCGCTTAGTGAGTGGGGTGTAATTAATTTGTACGTTAAACGAGGCGACGTCTATTATGCTGACTTAACACCAGTTGTTGGATCAGAACAAGGCGGTGTTCGCCCAGTACTAATCATTCAAAATAATATCGGAAATCGGTTCAGTCCAACAGTAATCGTCGCTGCGATAACGGCTCAAATCCAAAAGGCGAAGCTACCGACACATGTCGAAATTGATGCGAGCACCTACGATTTCGAGCGGGATTCGGTCGTATTATTAGAACAAATACGGACGATAGATAAACAACGGTTAACTGATAAAATCACAACCCTCGACGATGAGCTTATGGACAAAGTAAACGAAGCGTTACAAATAAGTCTTGGGTTAGTTGATATTTAATAAAATATATTAATAATTTAAAATTATAACAAGTGGTGAGTTTGAAGCCGCTTGTTTTTTTGTTTTTATTTATATTTTTAAGATTAGCTATTCTAAAATAGTTATTTTGTTCGATATGAAAATATGACGTTATAAGCTATAAATCTACATAATATAAATTAATTCTGAAAAATGTGGAAACAAATAATGAATCATGTTAAGTTGATTATAGTAATTAGGGTTTAGAGGAGGATTTCTTATGGATGAAAAGCATAAACAAATACTAGTTGAAAATAGTGATGAAATTATTCGGAAGTGGATGGAGCAAGTTAACGATGGTAAAGTGAAGGAATATAGTTCGACGATTTCAAATGATGTAATCGAACAGATGAACCGGGAATTTATTAATATTATATTTTCAAGTTTAGATGATGACATAGAAAAAACGAATGAAAAATTAAACGGTTTTTCAAAACAAGTCGTTAATCTCGGCTGGCCATTAGCTTACTTAACAGAAGGAATGCAAGCGATTCGTGCAATAGCATTAAACGAAATTTTAGAAGAATTTAACATTGATAATAAAAATGAGTTTCTCCGGATGATGGAATTGGTCAACGGCTGGGTTGATCCGATTAAAACTCGTTTAATTAACGAGTATTCAAATAATTGGACGAACATTATTTCTTTACAAAAAGTTGCGCTTCAAGAATTATCCGCGCCATTAATTCCTGTTACTGAAGGAATTACGATTATGCCTCTTGTAGGTACGATAGATACAGAAAGAGCTAAATTAATTATGGAAAATTTACTCAACGGGGTTATTAAACACCGGGCTGAAGTTGTTTTAATCGATATAACGGGGGTACCTGTTGTCGATACAATGGTTGCCCATCATATTATTCAAGCAGCCGAAGCAGTGAGATTGATAGGCTCTCAATGTATTTTAGTAGGTATTCGACCAGAAATTGCCCAAACAATCGTTAATCTAGGGATTGATTTATTAAACTTCCCAACGAAAAACTCTCTCGCCAAAGGATTCGAATCCGCCCTTGAAATGATGGGTAAAAAAGTTATTTCAACGAGCGATAAAGACGAAGT
Source organism: uncultured Bacillaceae bacterium (assembly GCA_937983065.1). GTDB lineage: Bacteria > Bacillota > Bacilli > Bacillales > Alkalibacillaceae > CALKAL01. The sequence goes on from CALKAL010000155.1 coordinate 9,675, forward strand.
GATAGAAAATATAATTCGCTCAATTAATAAGGAGTGAATGTATTGAGAATTCCTATTTTAAAATTACATGAATATTTACTCGTTTCAGTTCAAGTCGAGCTAGATGATCAAACAGCGATTAAATTTCAGGAAGATTTATTAAATAAAATTCATGAAACAGGTTCTATAGGTGTCGTTGTTGATTTAACATCAGTTGAAATTATCGATTCTTTTATTGCTAAAGTACTAGGAGAAGTCGTTACGATGGCTGAATTAATGGGAGCAAAAGTTGTTTTCACAGGAATTCAGCCTGCCGTATCGATGACCTTAATAGATTTAGGGATTCACTTATCTGAGGTACAAACAGCCTTAGACCTCGAACAAGGATTAGTTAAGTTAAGGCAAGAATTGGGGGAAAAGTGATGAAAGGAGCTTTAGCCAGTGTGCCTATCTCTAAGGAGTGGGATATTGTCGGAGCAAGACAAACAGGACGAAATATTGCCAAGCAAATAGGTTTTGGATCGGTTGATCAAGCACGAATTGCAACAGCTATATCTGAATTAGCTAGAAATATTTATTTGTACGCTGGTATAGGTATTGTCTCCTTTGAAGTGCTAGAAGAACGGTCTATGATCGGTCTGAAAATTGTTGCGGAAGATGCTGGTCCAGGGATAAATGATATCGGAAAAGCAATGCAAGATGGTTTTTCGACATCTGGAGGATTAGGTGCGGGACTACCTGGTGTGAAACGATTGATGGATCGATTTGACATTATGTCTTCTAATCAAGGAACGAAAATTATCGTTGTGAAGTGGCTGCGATAGAAGAGGGGTGTATCAAACTTGAGCATCGCCAAAAGTAGCGACAACTATAAAGATTTATTATTAAAATATGTTGAAACGAATGATGAAGAAGTATTATATCAAGCAGAAAAACTAAGTAAAAGCGCCATTCAAAACAATATTCCCCCTGAGGAAATTGTTAATATTCATTATCAAGCTATTAAAGAGGTTTTTCCAAATTTAGATAAAAAGCTAAAAGACTCGTTCTATTTTTTAATAGAAACGATGATTTCTTACGGCTTAGCCCATAAAGAATATGAAGTTTTACGAGAAAAACAAATCGAACTCCGATCTGAAATCGAAATCGCAGCAAATATGCAAAATACATTATTACGTACGACGATCCCTAAATACCCGTCGTTAGATATCGGGGCGAAATCCGTACCAGCAAAAATAATGAATGGTGATTACTATCATTTTGTGCAAGACAATGATGACAATATCGGAATTGCGATTGCTGATGTAAGTGGGAAAGGAATACCAGCCGCATTTTGTATGTCGATGATTAAATATGCGATGGAAAGTTTTCCGACGCATCAAATGTATCCTGATGCCATATTAGAAATGTTAAATCGGATTGTCATTCGAAACGTTGATCCAGGGATGTTTGTAACGATGTTTTATGGATTATATGACGTTTTGAACAATCAATTTTACTATTCAACGGCGGGTCATGAGCCAGGTTTAATTTATCGAAAGAGAACCGATAGCTTTGAAGATATTGACGCGAGAGGTCTCTTATTAGGTGTGGAAAAAGATGTTCAATATGTACAATATGAAACGCAGCTTAATGTAGGTGATTTAATTATATTATTTACAGACGGTGTAACAGAGTGTCGCATCGGTGAACGTTTCATTACGAGGGAAGAAATTATCGAAGTCATTCATGAGCATATCCATTTACCCGCAGAAGAAGTAGTTGAAAATGTTTATAAATATTTCGAACGTATGCAAAACTTTAATTTCTGTGATGATTTTACGTTCATCATTATGAAAAGAACTCAATAATATGTTTCACTTTTTCGTATAATGGGTATATGTTTATTGATTATTTTATTGGGAGGGACGACGATGAATTTACATATTGACACTTTTGTTGAAAATAAAGAAACTGTACTTAAACTTTCAGGGGAAATTGATGCTCATACAGCTCCAAAACTGAAGACGACATTATTAGAGCTTCTCAGTGAGGAAAATAATAATGTAGTCGTTGATTTAGAAGAAGTGAGCTATATGGATAGTACGGGTTTAGGAGTTTTTATTAGCGCACTAAAACAATCAAAAGATCAAAATAGCTCGTTCAAGCTTATTAACTTACAAGAAAACGTATACCGATTATTTAACATTACAGGCTTAGATGAAGTGATTCATATTGTGAACAATGTACGGGGTGGGGAATAATGTCAAAACCAGTTGATTATTTGGAAATGAAGCTTCCAGCGAAGGCAGAATATGTAGGTGTATTAAGGTTGACCGCCTCAGGGGTTGCTAATCGAATGGGGTTTTCGTATGAAGATATTGAGGATATAAAAGTCGCTATTTCTGAAGCAATTACAAATACAGTGAAGCATGCCTATTTCGATGAAGAAGCGGGTAAGGTCAGAGTCGGCTTTGGGATTTACAATGATCGTCTTGAAATCATGGTCGCTGATAATGGTGAAAGCTTTAATTTTAACCAAGTGAAAAAGGATATTGGTCCCCATGATGAGAGTATGCCGATTGAACGAATGAAAGAAGGTGGATTTGGTCTTTTTCTTATTGAAGCGTTAATGGATCAAGTTGAAATAAACAATCAAAGTGGAGTCATAGTTTTAATGACAAAGTTCCTAAACGAAGATGAGGTGGGCCGTCATGACGACCAAATCTCAACGATGTAATAATGATGATGATATTTATCGACTGATCGAGATGCTTCAAGAAAATCCGGACGATGAACAAGTTTACGAAAAAATTATTTTAAAATATGAAAGGCTCGTTCATTCAATTGCTAAGAAATATACGAGAAATTCAATTAATCATGAAGATTTATACCAAGTTGGCATGCTCGGTCTTATGGCCGCGATTAAACGATTTGATTTAACGTACGGGAAATCGTTTGAATCGTTTGCTGTTCCAACGATTATCGGGGAAATTAAACGATTTATTAGGGATAAAACTTGGAGCGTCCATGTGCCAAGAAGGATTAAAGAATTAGGCCCAAAAGTTAAACGAGCTAATGAAGAATTAACGCGCCAAAATCAAAAATCACCATCTGTCCAAGAAATCGCCACTTATTTAGATTTAAGTGAAGAAGAAGTATTAGAAGTCATGGAGATGACACAAAGCTACAATACTTTATCAACAGATTGGGATATTGAAGCGGACTCAGATGGAAATACAGTAACGATTATGGACCTTGTCGGTAAAAAAGAAGAAGGCTATGAAGAAGTTGACTACAAAATGTTTATTGAAAAATTACTCCCTATATTAAGTCCAAGGGAACAAGAAATTATTAAATATACGTTTTTTGAAAACTTAAGCCAAAAAGAGACAGGAAATCGCTTGGGTTTATCACAAATGCACGTATCTAGACTACAACGCCGAGCACTTCGGAAATTAAGAGAGGCAATCTCAGATGAAGACATGGAGGTTTTGTTTTGATAGATCGTACGGGGAAGGTAGAGGTCCAAATTCTTCAAAAGATTAAAGACGGTAACGAAGTATGTGGGGACAGTTATTTTTATAGAGAAACAGACGAATTTTTCTTCTCTGCACTCGCTGACGGGCTTGGCAGTGGGAGAGTAGCCCTTGAATCATCGGAAACGGTTACCCGCATGGCAGAAAAACATATCGATGAGCCGTTAGATGTTATTTTGCAGAAATGTAATGAAGCGTTTATCGGCAGCAGAAAAAGGGGCTCTGTCGTCGGACTGTTACGGATAGATTTTCAAAAACAGACTTATTCGTTCGCTAATATTGGAAACATAAGTATGATTACTTTCTCTAATGGAGATGTTAAAAGAAATATCCCGTCACAAGGCTATTTACCGACATCGCGGAAAAAGTTTTCTATACACGAAAATTCTCTCAAAAATAATAGTACGTTTCTATTGTTTTCTGATGGAATTAACGCCAGTCAATTAAAGCAGACATTTCAACAATCATGCTCGGTGACAGATACGATAAACGCGCTCAAGCAAAATGAAAATAACGACGATGCGACGTTAATTGCGATAACTTTTAAAAATGAAGAAGGTTAATGTGATGAATGAATTGAAATTAGTTATTCCGGAAGATTGTGGCAATTCACCAAAAAAGAATCAATTAAAAGAATTTAATATCGCGCTAATGAAACAAGATTGGCCGTTTATTTTAGAGCAAATAGCGGATAATATCGTCTGGCATATCGTCGGTGAAAAGAAGCTTGAAGGAAAAGACGCTTTTATTAATGCTGTGAAGAAAGAAAATATGCCTGCTATTCAACTAGAAATAAACGAAATTATTACCCACGGAAACGTTGCCTCAGTTAACGGCTCGGTTAAGTTAAAAAACAATAAACACATTGCGTTTTGTCATGTATATAAATTCGGGAGCTTTAAAAAAACAGCAAAGATTAAAGAGTGCACTTCTTATTTCATTGAGTTGAAGGAAAAGAGGTAAATCGCGAGTACCATTCATTTAGGTGGATGATGTATTATTTCTCTTTATCTTAAAACATTAAATAGCGCTTGGTTTGAGCTGATATTCTGTCATGGAATAGTAGATCAGTTTCGCCAAGCGCTTTTTTGTTTAAAATCAATCATATAAGTAAATATGTTAAAGTAATGAGTAGGATTGAACGCTACTTTTATTATTTTACATTTTTAATTACAATAAATAAGATAGTTGTATTGCTTTTTAAGTTAGGAGGAGTTTTTTTGGTTGAAGAAAATATAATGACAGCCAATCAATTAATCGAAACGACAAGTAGATTAATAAAAATTAACCCAAAGATTGTTGGGAAAGTAGTTGAGCTTTTAAATGAAGGAAACACAGTACCGTTTATTGCACGTTACCGAAAAGAACAAACGAATGGATTAGATGAAACAGAAATCTTCTCAATTAATGAAACGTATCAGTATCAGAAAAATTTAGCCGAGCGAAAAGAAGAAATTATTCGTCTAATCGATGAACAAGGGAAATTAACGGATGAATTAAAAGGAAATATTTTAAAAGCGGAGCAGCTACAACGCCTTGAAGATTTATACCGCCCTTATAAGCAGAAGCGGAGAACACGTGCGACAATCGCTAAAGAAAAAGGATTAGAGCCGTTAGCTGAACTCGTTTTTTCACAAAAAGGCATTGATGTTAATGAAGAAGCAGCCGCCTATTTGTCAGAAGAACATGAGCTGAATGACGTATCAGACGTTTTGGCGGGTGTAAATGATATTATTGCTGAATGGATTTCCGATGAGGCGAAATATCGTGAAAAAATTAGAACTGTGACGTTTAATCAAGGGATGATTGTAACGGAAATAAAAAAAGATGCAGAAGATGAAAAAGAAATTTTTCAAATGTATTATGACTACAATGAACAAGTGAAACAAATTGCGAATCACCGTGTTTTAGCGATTAATCGTGGCGAAAAGGAAAATGTGTTAAAAGTGACGATTGAACCGCCAATTGATGACATACTAACTTATTTGCGTGAGCAAGTTATCGTGAAAAAAGATATTTCAGAAGCGGCTATTATTCAAGCAGCGATTGAGGATAGTTATAAGCGATTAATCCAGCCTGCGATTGAACGGGATATTCGCTCATCACTTACCGAAAGAGCTGAAGAGCATGCCATCGATATATTCGCAAAAAACTTACGCAATCTTTTACTGCAACCACCTCTTAAAGGGAAGATGGTTTTAGGCGTTGACCCGGCTTATCGAACAGGGTGTAAATTAGCCGTCGTTGATGAAACAGGCCAGGTGAAAGAAATCGACGTTGTTTACCCGACGCCACCGAGAAACGATATTGAAGGGGCAGAAAAGATTGTCGTTAAAATGATGAACGATTATCCGATTGAATTAATTGCCATCGGAAACGGAACAGCTTCAAGGGAGACAGAACAATTTATCGCGGACATGATCCAGAAACATAATTTTGATGTTGCCTACTTAATTGTCAATGAAGCGGGTGCGAGTGTATACTCAGCGTCCCAGCTAGCTCGCGATGAATTTCCTAATTTGCAAGTCGAAGAAAGAAGTGCCGTTTCAATTGCAAGGCGCATTCAAGATCCACTCAGTGAATTAGTAAAAATTGATCCAAAATCAATCGGCGTTGGTCAGTACCAGCATGATGTCAGTCAAAAGAAATTATCGGAGTCTTTACAGTTTGTCGTAGAAACGGCTGTTAACCAAGTCGGTGTTAATGTGAATACTGCCTCACCAGCATTACTTCAATATGTATCAGGGTTAAATAAAACCGTTGCGAACAATATTGTGAAATTCCGCGAAGAAAAGGGCAAAATCGTAAGTCGTGATGAAATTAAAGCTGTCCCACGCCTAGGTGCAAAGACGTATGAACAAGCAGTTGGATTTTTACGAGTAGTCGATGGGGATGAGCCCCTTGACCGGACATCGATTCACCCTGAAAGCTATGCGGTAGCGAGAGACATATTAGCGAAATTTGGACTAAGCACAGATGACCTCGGTTCTCAATTACTTCAAGAAAAATTATCGGTCGATGCGGATACGGTCATTAAAGAATTAGATGTTGAAGTTGGCGAATTAACGTTAAAAGATATTATAAATGATCTGAAAAAACCGAACCGTGACCCTCGTGATGAGTTACCGAAGCCATTACTTAAGCAAAATGTTTTGTCGATGGAAGATTTAAAACAAGGCATGGAGCTCCAAGGCACCGTCCGAAATGTTGTTGATTTCGGTGCCTTTGTCGACATCGGGGTAAAACAAGACGGGCTTGTCCACATATCGAAATTAGCAAATCGATTTGTGAAAAACCCGCTTGAAGTCGTTTCCGTCGGCGATATCGTTACGGTTTGGGTCGATGAAGTTGATTTGAAACGAGAGCGAATTGCTTTAACGATGATTGAATCTTAATCGCTTAACTGGTTAGATTTTATGGCGAATATTGCGCTTTTGAATTAAAGATTCTCATTAAATTATTGATAGTTATAAAAGCATTGAGTTAGTTTAATATTTGTGGAACGGGAAAAAAGAAATAAAAGCCATTTGCTATGAGTCTTTTTATGATGTCGAATCTTAATTTTGGCTAAACGATAAAGCAGTTAAAACATTGATGCATCGAACGAGAACCGTTTATTTTGAAAACGCCTTACGATGCATCAATATGTCTTTTGTAGTAAAAAAACCAGCATTGATTCAAAATTTTGATTTGCTTAATATCCTTTTTCAAATAAGCTCTTAACATTTGACGTTGAAACCACTTAGGCATGGGCATCACCTTTTAATATTTTTTCTTATTATATGCACCGTTGGAAAAATTGCACGTGGTAAAATAAGGTAGTTTCTGAGGATCCGCTTTCGAAGGTTAGGTCAAGTGTAGTTATTTGATATGACTCATGGTTGGCTGCTCTGCTTGAAATTATGAGTTTGGGGCGCGGGTACGGATTTATTTATAGTTCGATTTTTGTTTGCGCGTAATTTTTGGGTTTTGCGCGTAACTTTTTGGATATGCGCACAACTTTCGGGTTTTGCGCGTAACCTTCTGAAATTGCGCGTAACTTTTCAAAAATGCGCGGAAGTTACAGAATGAAACACTCATCTTAACTTATTTTTCATCTAAAATAATTAGGTTAAGGAGACTGTAATGCCAGCTTTAGTTGTGGATTGATGCAAAACAGAAGAATTGAGAGGGATACGAGTGGATGACTTGCAATTACAACGATTGACAGAGGAGTTATCTCTGCAATTTTTTCATAAACGATTTGTTGATACTGCCGAGTTTAATAGTCGACTTAGAACGGTTGGAGGACGATATATCCCGTCAACTCGAACGATTGAAATAAATAAAAAATATTACGACGAAATTGGTTATGATGAATTAGTCGGGATTATAAAGCATGAATTGTGTCACTATCATTTACACATTGAAGGAAAACCATTCAATCACGGTAGTAAAGAATTTAAAGATCTTTTAAAAAAGACAGACTCTCCACGTTTTTGTAGGATCCTACCTTCAGAAAATGAAAAACGATTAACGTATATATGTCAGGATTGTGGAACGAAATATATGCGCAAACGAAGAATTCAAACGAATAAATATAGATGCGGTAAATGTAATGGAAAAATTTTATTGAAAAATGCTACATAATAACAGTTGACTTCAATATAAAAAACATGTTAAATTAAATGTCGCTGAAAAAATTATGTTTCTTAATTAGCTAATCCATTGACTAATGAATAGCGATGTTATTTGTTATCACATTAGCTAATTTATCTAGTTGCGGGGCTTCGGTTTAATTTCTTCATTTTAATTAAATACTCTTTTATAACGAATTAAATTTAAACATTTATAACATTTATATTGTAGTTATGCTTACTTTTCACTTTAAAATGATATGTAATTTGAACAATATTTTTCAGATGAAATATTACGCTTAAAACTTAAAATAAAGTCATCATAATGAATTGACAACAAAATGAAGATGTTGTATTATACTTATCGTCGCTACTAAATTTAAATTGATATAAACTAATTATTTATATAGCGAAAACCTAGCGAAAAACGGCTTTTGATTTTAATTATTCCAGCGTAGCTCAGTGGTAGAGCAATCGGCTGTTAACCGATCGGTCGCAGGTTCGAATCCTGCCGCTGGAGCCATGATGGAGAAGTACCCAAGAGGCTGAAGGGGCTCCCCTGCTAAGGGAGTAGGTCGTGTAAACGGCGCGAGGGTTCAAATCCCTCCTTCTCCGCCATGAAAAAACGGCCCGTTGGTCAAGCGGTTAAGACACCGCCCTTTCACGGCGGTAACACGGGT
>CALKAL010000156.1 GCA_937983065.1 uncultured Bacillaceae bacterium
ATTATGTAAGTAGACATGGGGAAGAAGCCGCCAATCGTTATAGCGCGCGCCCAGGCCAAAGTGAACATCAAACTGGATTAGTCATGGATATAACGAGTGAAAGTGTCAATTTTCAACTAACCGAACAATTTGGTGACACGGAGGAAGGGATTTGGCTTCGTGATCATGCCCATGAATTTGGTTTCATTATTCGTTATCCAAAAGATATGGAGCATATAACAGGTTACATTTATGAGCCTTGGCATATTCGTTATATGGGTGTTGATGTTGCTAAAGAAGTTTATGAAAGTGGTCTAACTTATGAGGAGTTTTTAGTAGAGAAGGGAGTTCTTGATGATGTCCACACCACGAAGATCGAGACAGAATAAAAAGTCTTCTAAAAAATTTATTTGGGTATTTTCAGTCATAATTATTATTGGGCTTGTCATCGGATTGAGTATAACGATGAGTGGATTTTTTGATGATGAAGCTGGAAATGAAAACGCTGATGACCTCGTAGAATCCGATTCAGATTCTGAACAGCAAGAAGATGAAAATATCGATGAAGAAGAACAGCTAGATGAAGAAGAGCAACTAGATGAAGAAGAACCCGAGCCTGAACCAGTAGAAACATTTACTGACATTCGGATTGCTGCTGTTGGTGACATCATGGTTCATAGTACTCAACTTACGAGTGCCTATGATAACGAAAGTGGGACTTACAATTTTAAACCAGTATTTGAGGACGTGAAACAAATATTGAATGCAGCCGATTTAACGATAGCTAATTTAGAAACGACAACTGCTGGACCATCTCGAGAATATACAGGTTACCCTATTTTTAACTCCCCTGATGAACTCATTGATGCCATTAAGTATGCAGGAGTCGATGTCCTTTCTACTGCTAACAATCATAGTTTAGATACCGGTAGAGATGGACTGAAAAGAACGGTTAGCGTCATTCGTGAAAAAGGACTCGATTCAGTCGGTACATATGACGAAAACTCAGATGGACGGGTTTTAATAAAAGATGTTGACGGAATAAAAATAGCTATTCTTTCATATACAGAGAGCACGAATGGGTTAGGCGCCCAATACGCTAAAGAAGATTTAGATTCAATGCTTAATATGATGGAAGAAGAAAAAATTATGAGCGACATTCATGAAGCGAAATCCCTCGGTGCTGACTTAATCATTACTTACATGCACTGGGGTCAGGAATATATGCCAGAACCGAATGAGAAACAAGTCCAGTTAGCCCATCGAATGGCAGAGGAAGGGGCAGACGTTATACTCGGAAGTCACCCTCACGTCATTCAAAAATCAGAATTCATAGAGACGAATGGCAGACAAACTTTCGTCATCTATTCAATGGGGAATTTCGTCTCAAATCAGCGGATTGAAACGCTCGGTAGTGAATACGAAAATACGGAAGACGGGGTTATCGTTAATTTAGATATTCGAAAAAGTGATTTAACAGGTGAAACGACAATTCAAAACGTCGAATACGTCCCAACTTGGGTATTACGGCATATGGAACAAGGCAAATCAAAATATACTTATCGAATTCTTCCGATTGAAATCTTCCTACTAAGCGAAGAAATCTCTGAAGAATTTAAAAAGAGAATGGAACGCTCATACGATGCAACCATTACAAAGATGGACGAAACACCAATTGAGGAGAATTAATAAAATAGATAGGTCTGAGGTTGGAGAAATTTTCACTCCAACCTTTTTTCTGAAAAATAGGATTGAATCCTCCATAACCTTAAAGCTGCTAAAGTGCCAAAATAAAAAAGCCTCCGCCACTCTTACTTGACGAAAGCTTTTTAAACTTAATATTACTGGTTCACTAACCAATCAGCAATTGTTTGAGCGTCTTCTTCACTCACGTTAACAGGTTGCATACTATCTTTTCCTTCAAGAATAATTTGCTGAATATCAGCTGAACTATACTTACTACCAACATCCGTCAATGGAGGTCCACCACCACCGGATAAATCGCCTCCGTGACAGACTGCACAGTTGTTTCTATATAGATCTTCACCAGCTTGGTCACCACCGCCATTTGCAGCGTCATCACCGCCACCACAGGCAGCTAAAACTAACAGAAGACCGAAAATGACTGCTACTACTTTTTTCTTCACTTTTTTTTACCTCCTCATTAATGATCTATTCCTAAAACGATCTTTTAAGTTTACTTAGAAACATTCGATCGTAAGTAGGCATCAATAAAATTATCTAAATCACCGTCCATGACAGCTTGGGTGTTACCATTTTCACTATTTGTTCGGTGATCCTTTACCATGTTGTAAGGGTGGAATACGTAAGAACGAATTTGACTGCCCCAGCCAATTTCTTTCTGTTCACCCCGAATGTTCGCTAATTCTTGTTGTTGACGCTCAATTTCCAACTGATAAAGCTTAGATTTTAACATCTTCATCGCGCGCTCTCGGTTTTGAATTTGAGATCTTTCCGATTGGCACGTCACGATCGTATTTGTTGGGATGTGGGTAATACGAACAGCCGAATCAGTCGTATTAACATGCTGTCCCCCCGCACCACTTGAGCGATACGTATCTATTTTCAAATCTTCAGTTTTAAGATCAATTTCAACATCATCGTTAAATTCAGGCATTACATCAACCGAAACAAAGGATGTATGACGTCTCCCCGATGAATCGAAAGGAGAAATTCGGACTAACCGATGCACGCCCTTCTCTGCTTTCAAATAACCGTAAGCATTATGTCCCTTAATTAACAAGGTGACACTTTTCACACCCGCTTCATCCCCTGACAAATAATCGAGGGTTTCCACTTTGTAATTCCGTTTTTCCGCATAACGGGTGTACATACGTAAAAGCATTTCGGCAAAATCTTGGGATTCAGTCCCGCCTGCCCCTGGATGAATTTCCAAAATGGCATTATTTTTATCATAAGGTTCACTAAGCAATATTTCGATTTCAAAATCATTAAACTTATCGATGAGTTCTTTTAATTCATTTTGTAAATCATTAAATAATTCCTCATCGTCTTCTTCTTTTACGAGCTCATACGCTACTTCCAACGACTCAAGGGATTCTTCATTCTCCGTAAAAGTGCCAATAAAGCTTTTTAATCCATTTGCTTCATCAATGACTTGCTGTGCCTTATTCGAGTCATCCCAAAAATTCGGCTCAGTCATTTGCCTCTCTAGCTCCTCAATCCGCTTGCGATGACCCTCTAAGTCAAAGAGACCCCCTAAAATCTTCAATGCGATTTTGTAGCTTGTCTAACTCTTGTCGAATTTCTACTAATTCCATCAAATTCACCTCAACACACTTAATTATAACGCTTATCTTTATTATACCACTGTCCATACCGTTCAAACCAAAATTTAGCATGCTTAATTGTTGACGAATTATGGATATAATATGGAAATTTTGTGACGAAGGGAATGAATTAGCCCACTTTCATTTATAATTACCTGATTTGCCACCTCTTAATCATTTTCAAAAATAAAACTGCCTATACATCCTTGTTGAACGGACGTACAGGCAGTGGGTTTGGAAATATTAGTATTGCTGATTGGATCGGTGTAGAAAGTATTATCCCTTCCTTATGCGGGAAGTTTTTCAAAAAGTCTCCTTCCAACATCCTTCTCAATCATTAAGACGCATTTCTTCCATGACAATGCTTATATTTTTTACCGCTTCCGCACGGGCATGGTTCATTTCGCCCGACATTTTCTTTTTTCACATAAGGTTTACGTCTTTTCTGTTGAGCTTCTCTTCCGCCAGTGACCGCCTTGGCACCAGAAGCAACCTCAACCCGCTGCAAGTTATCGCGAATTTGTGCTTTCATCGCATATTTCGCAACTTCTTCCTCAATCGATGCGATCATCTCTTCAAACATTTGGAACCCTTCCATTTGGTATTCCTGGAGAGGATCCGTTTGGCCATATGCCCGTAAATGAATCCCTTGTCTAAGCTGGTCCATCTGGTCGATATGATCCATCCATTTAGCATCAACTGTGCGGAGTAAAATAACTTTTTCAAACTCACGCATCTGCTCTTCTGGAAGCTCTTCTTCGCGCTGATCATATTTCTTTTTAACGATCTCCATAATAAATTCGGTCATCTCTTCAGGCTCTTTACCTAATAAATCATTTACCGAAATTTCATCTTTTTCAACAATCGTCGCATGTAAAAAGTCTACGATCGAATTTAAATCCCAATTTTCTTCATCATCTTCTTGCGTATGAATGTTAACTTGGCGATCAACAGTTGATTGAATCATATTTTCAATAATATCGCGTAAATTTTCCGCCGTTAACACTTCATGACGTTGTTCGTAAATAATATCACGTTGCTGGCGGAGCACATCATCATAAGCTAACAATTGTTTACGCGCATCGAAGTTATTTCCTTCGACCCGTTTTTGCGCCCCTTCAACAGCTCGAGAAACCATTTTACTTTCAATCGGTTGATCTTCGTCTAAACCAAGTCGGTCCATCATCGCTTTCATATTATCCGAACCGAAGCGACGCATTAACTCATCTTCCATCGATAAGTAAAACTGCGACACCCCTGGATCTCCTTGACGTCCAGAACGTCCACGAAGCTGGTTATCAATACGACGGGACTCATGACGCTCAGTACCGATAACAGCAAGACCACCAAGCTCGATGACCCCTTCGCCTAATTTAATATCTGTACCACGACCTGCCATGTTCGTCGCAATCGTCACAGCACCTTTTTGACCCGCTTCAAGAATAATTTCCGCTTCTTTAAAGTGGTTTTTCGCGTTTAATACATTGTGCTTAATCCCTGCTTTTTTAAGAAGCTTTGAAATAAGCTCTGACGTTTCAACCGCAACTGTACCGACTAAAATTGGCTGCCCATTTTGATGACGCTCTTTAATATCATTAATGACTGCCCGATATTTCGCTTCCGTCGTTTTATAAATTAAATCTGGTCGGTCATCACGAACGATCGGTTTATTCGTCGGGATAGCGACAACACTCATATTATAAATATTACGAAACTCTTCTTCCTCTGTTTTCGCCGTACCCGTCATACCAGCTAATTTATCATACATCCGGAAATAGTTTTGGAAAGTAATTGTCGCAAGGGTCATACTTTCTTTTTGAATTTGCAAGCCTTCCTTCGCTTCAATTGCCTGGTGTAGACCATCACTGTAACGCCGACCTTTCATCAAACGTCCTGTGAACTGGTCAACGATAACGACTTCCCCTTCTTGGACAACATAATCCGTATCCCTACGCATGACGACATGTGCCCGTAATGCCATATTGACATGATGAGTTAAAGAAACGTTGCCTAAATCGTATAAGTTTTCGATGTTGAAAAATTTCTCCGCTTTAGAAATCCCTTCTTCAGTTAATTGAACGTTACGCGTTTTTTCATCATACGTATAGTCCGTCTCACCATTTAACGTGCGAACGAATTGATCCGCTTGCAAATAATTCGTTTGTGACCGTTGCTGTGACCCTGAAATAATTAACGGTGTCCGCGCCTCATCAATTAAAATCGAGTCGACCTCGTCAATGATCGCATAGTAAAGCGGGCGCTGTACCATTTTTTCTTTATACAACACCATATTATCCCGTAAATAATCGAAACCGAACTCATTATTCGTCCCGTACGTAATATCACATGCATAAGCTTCTCGCTTTTCATCCTTCGTTAATTCGTTCTTATTTAAACCGACTGTTAAACCGAGCCAGTTAAAAAGCTCTCCCATCTCCCGCGCATCACGGTCAGCTAAATAGTCGTTCACGGTGATGATGTGAACCCCTTTACCCGTGATCGCGTTCAAATATGCCGGCATAGTCGAAGCAAGGGTTTTACCTTCCCCCGTCTTCATCTCAGCGATATCCCCGTTATGTAAGGCGATAGCCCCGACAAGCTGAACATAGTATGGGCGCATATTTAAAACCCGTTTCGAAGCTTCCCGAACAACAGCATACGCCTCAACGAGTAAATCATCTAATGACTCACCATTTTGAAAACGTTCTTTAAACTCTTCCGTTTTCCTTTGAAGATTATAATCTTGAAGCTTTTCCATTTCTGGCTCTAACGCTTCAATTTGATCAGCAATCGCTTCTAATTTTTTTAATTGTCTAGAGTTACCGTCACCAAAAATCTTCTTTATTAACTTCATTTATCTCGCACCTCTAATTCTCTTCTAATACGCTTCATGTACTTATTATGATAACACTAAAGAAATGAACGTGACAACTTAATCATATGGATAAACATTGGCTGTTATGCGTTTGTTTATTATTATATGTACACTTTTTTATGGATAAAAAAAGAGGCTGATCCGTATCGAAACAGATCAACCTAAAGTACAAGACCATAAAGGTAGAATTTAATTTTTAATCTCATCAGGTTGAGGAAGGGTTGGGGCAAATGGATTTTCCAAATGCTTAAAATCGGAGGCTAGATGTTTTAATTGCCATTCTAACTCACTTAACCGCTCATTCGTCGCGGCATTCATTTTCATTAATTGGGTTATAAGTTGTGCTTGTTGGTCGACATACATTTTTAAATTGGAACACTTGGGGCAGTGTGTGGAGTCACTCATTCTCGTATCCCCCCTTCATGATCTTGTACCTATGTTATATCACGGATTTTTATTGAAAAAAAGCCCCTCTGAAAGGCGTCAAATCAATGTTTTTTATGATTTTTTGCGCGTTTTTTTCTCGCATTGCAAAAAAGGATTGGATAAATAAATTTGTGGGGTGGGTAAATTTTTTTGAAAAACTTTTCGACATTTTTCGATGTTTGGGATGGGTTGATATGAGGCGTGAGGGTGGTAAGGGTAGTTCTCTTGGACAAATCTTTGAGTGGAGAAGGAAGATTTGGGTTTGAGAGGTACGCTCAGGGACAAA
>CALKAL010000157.1 GCA_937983065.1 uncultured Bacillaceae bacterium
AAGAAGATAAGAAACAGTTACTCGATTTAATTTCGAATTAACTTATCATAAAAAAACAGGGGATAATACCCCTGTTTTTAAATTCCGCGACTAGACATTAATTCACTGTCATTTAACTTACCAATCTCTAGACCTTTCATCGGTGTTCCGATATCTTTTGATAGTTCACCGATTAATTGATAGTTTTTAAAATCTTCTGTTGCCTGCACGATTGCCCGCGCAAATTTTTCTGGATGATCCGATTTGAAAATACCTGATCCAACGAAGACACCGTCAGCACCTAATTCCATCATTAACGCTGCATCGGCTGGAGTTGCTACACCACCCGCAGCAAAGTTTTGCACTGGTAGACGACCTTTATCACGGATTGTTTTTAATATTTCATAAGGTGCACCAATGTCTCGAGCTTTCACCATGAGTTCGTCTTCATTCATATGAATCACTTCATTAATTTCTTTATTAACCATTCTTAAATGACGAACCGCTTCAACAATATTTCCTGTTCCTGGCTCACCTTTAGTACGAAGCATTTTCGCCCCTTCACCAAGTCTACGAACAGCTTCACCAAGATTACGAGCTCCACAAACGAACGGAACTTTATAATCACTTTTTAGTAAATGATACTCTTCATCAGCTGGTGTTAACACTTCACTTTCGTCAATGAAATCAACATTCATTGCCTCTAAAACTCTCGCTTCAGAAATATGCCCGATTCTCACCTTTGCCATTACAGGGATGTTCACTGCCTTTTGAACCTCTTCAACAATTCGTGGATCAGCCATACGGGCAACCCCACCTGCTGCACGAATATCTGATGGGACACGCTCTAACGCCATCACCGCAACAGCCCCAGCCGCTTCGGCAACTTTTGCTTGCTCTGCATTAATGACGTCCATAATAACGCCACCATATTTAAATTCCATTTGACTACCTCCTTTATTCTAATTTTATTATAATAGTATATGACCATATTAAAATATCCAGTTTTATAGAAATTAGAGTGGTCAGATTTGGAGATGTTGAATAATGGAAATGTTACTCGTTAATTTAAATAAAAATAATGACGTCCCTTTATATGAGCAAATTTATCAACAAATTAAAGATGACATCATTGATGGGAAGCTTTCTGTTGGCACGAAATTACCGTCGAAAAGAAAGCTAGAGCAATTTCTTAACGTTAGTCAAACGACGGTAGAACTTGCCTATGGACAGCTTTTAGCAGAAGGCTTTATTTCGTCAAAGCCACGAAAAGGGTATTTTGTTGAAGCGATTGAGGAATTGTCTTACGTTCAAAAAGAAGCGAATCATACTTTATTGTCGTCTAAAGAAAACGCGGCAATTTTTCAAAAAAAAGATTTAAAAATAGATTTTTCACCAGGGAAGGTTGATATTGACGCCTTTCCTTTCGTGCAATGGCGTAAATATGCTCGCGATTTAATTGATTCGGTCAATAAAGATTTTTTATTGCTCGGGCATCCCCATGGTGATTTGGAATTAAGAGAGGAAATTGCGCGTTATTTATATCATTCGCGAGGGGTTGAATGTACACCCGAGCAAATTATTGTTGGATCTGGAACGGAACAGCTTCTTCCTCTCCTTATACGTATCCTCGGAAAAGATACGATTTATGGCATTGAAGATCCAGGCTATCCATTGACGCACCATATTTTTCCGCATAACAATCGGGATATCGTGCCAATTCCTGTCGATGCGGAAGGGATGAATGTTGAACTATTACAACAGTCAAAAGCTGAAGTTGCATACGTAACTCCATCTCATCAATTTCCGACAGGGACCGTTCTTTCTGCAGCGAGGAGAACAGCTTTACTGAATTGGGCCGCTTCAAATGAAAAGCATTTTATTATTGAAGACGATTACGATAGTGAATTTCGCTATACTGGACGCCCGATTCCCTCGTTACAAGGGATGGATCAAGCAGGAAAAGTCATTTATTTAAGTACTTTTTCAAAATCACTCATGCCCTCTTTGCGTATGGCATATATGGTTTTGCCAACAGAAATATTAGAAAAATATACCGAGGCTTTCACGCACTATTCATCGACGGTCCCACGATTCGACCAACAAATTTTAGCTCGCTTTATGAAAGAGGGGCATTTTTCAAAACATTTAAACCGGATG
>CALKAL010000158.1 GCA_937983065.1 uncultured Bacillaceae bacterium
CGAATTGCTTTTGAGCAAGGGCAAATCGACGCATGGGTTACTTGGGATCCGTATGCAGCTTTAGTACAAGTGGAAACTAATGCCCGTTTCATCGTCGATGGAGAAGGATTAACGACCGATCGAGATTTTATTATCGTAACCGAACAGTTTTATAACGAGCACGACGCCGATGTTATCGAGTTGATTATCAACGAAATTGACGCATCGCTTAACTATGTAAATGATCACCCGGATGAATTAATCGATTTACTCGTTGATGAGCTACAAATTAATGAAGAAGCTGTTGAAGTGACGGTGAATCGACGTGTTTATGGAATTGAGCCAGTCAATGAGCAAATTATCGAAGAACAACAAGAGATTGCCGATTTATTTTTTGAACTTGATATCATTCCTGAAAAAATAACGATTACAGATGTCATTAAGGGTGATTAGCTAATTTTTAAAACAAAACAAGTTGAATCGATCGTTATATTCACTAAAGAAAGGGGTCTATCATGGCAAATTCCTTCAAAAAATATTCATATAAACTACTCCCTTGGGCATTTCCCCTTATCCTATTAGTGGTTTGGCAAATTTCTTCAACATTAGGACTCATTCCGAACACGATATTACCAGCACCGTTAGATGTTGTAGTTTCTGGATATACATTAACGTTATCTGGAGAATTGACAGAGCATATATCGATTAGTCTTTGGCGGGCTTTAACAGGATTTATCATCGGGGGAACAATCGGATTTATTCTCGGATTGTTAAATGGATTATTCCGACTATCCGATCTGCTTTTTGACACGTCCATCCAAATGGTCAGAAACATTCCGCATTTAGCGTTAATTCCCCTCGTTATTTTATGGTTTGGAATTGATGAAACCGCTAAAATATTTTTAGTTGCCTTAGGAGTTTTATTCCCCGTTTATATAAATACTTACCACGGAATTAAAAATGTTGATAAAAAATTGATTGAAATGGGTAAGGCTTATGGATTAAAAGGATTTTCCCTATTTAAATCAGTCATCTTCCCAGGTGCCTTATCGTCTATTCTCGTCGGTATACGCTTTTCCTTAGGAGTCATGTGGCTAACACTTATTGTCGCTGAGACGATATCCGCCCATACAGGCATCGGGTTTATGGCGATGAATGCTAGGGAGTTTATGCAAATGGAAGTCATCGTTTTAAGTATCTTACTTTACGCTTTGTTCGGAAAACTATCGGACGTTATTGCACGATATTGTGAACGAAAATGGTTGAAATGGAACGCATAAGGAAGGAGGAATCAATTGAGACGATATGGATGATGAATATGTGAAAATTAATCATTTGAAAAAATCTTATGGTGAATTAGATGTTTTAAATGGCATTAACCTTAATATAAAAAAAGGTGAGTTCGTTGCCGTCGTCGGAAAAAGTGGTTGCGGCAAAAGCACCCTTCTTCGCCTTATTGCTGGATTAGAGCCTTATGATGATGGCCAATTAATCATCGGAAACAAGTCGTTAAAAGGATTAAATAAAAACGCGCGAATGATGTTTCAAGATGGAAGACTTCTACCGTGGAAAAAAGTGATTGAAAATATTGGACTCGGATTAAAAGGAGATTGGAAAAAACAAGCATACGAAGCATTAGTAAAAGTAGGTCTAGAAGATAAAAAAGATGAGTGGCCCGCTAAATTATCAGGAGGACAACAACAACGCGTCGCACTAGCTCGAGCCCTCGTCCACCAACCAACCTTAATGTTACTTGACGAGCCTTTAGGGGCATTAGACGCACTAACTCGAATCGAAATGCAACAATTAATTGAAACTATTTGGCAGGAGCATCAAATCACTTCGATTCTCGTCACCCATGATGTGGAAGAAGCGGTTAATATGGCCGATCGAGTGATTTTAATTGAAAATGGAAAAATCGCTTTAAACAAAACAATCGAGTTAACTCGACCGCGGAAAAGAACGTCTCAAGCTTTCTCTAATTATGTAGAGGAGATTATGAATCATATTTTAGGTAAAGACCAACCTATGAAACAAACGAATAAATTACGTTTAGTTAAATCTAACTAGATTAACCCAATTTTTTAGAGGCTAGGAAAATCGTGTTTTCGTACTTTTAACCGATCCTAGCCTCTTGCCTATTTATTTTGGAAACAAGCTTAATCGCTCAAATCATTTTCATCAATCTTTTTCTCCATTAATATCGCAACATCTTGAAAACCTAATTTTTCATAATATTTTTTCATACGATTATGGGCAAACACATTGAGCTGCACCTTTTTTAAACCATCTTGTTTTAGCCTATGAAGTGCCTCTTGAAATAACAGTTTGCCTATCCCTTTATTTCGATGTTCTTTCTCTACATACCATTCAGATAAATAACCGACCACCTCATTTGAATATAGATCAAAGGCTTCACAAATTCCTATCCAGCCAAGAATGTGTTCATCTTCAACAAAAACTAAATAATACCCTTCACTTAGTAAAAATGGCTCTCGCATACTCATCGCTTGTTCCGCTGTTTCAACAACCCCTACCGTCGCTTCTTTAAATACATCAATTGAGCAATTTAAAATTTCCCTCACTTCATCTTCCGTCGCTATTCGTATTGCCATCGCTTTCCCCTTTACCCGTTTTAATTGATCGATAAAAAACACCACATGCTTTTAATCCATGTATACTCAACCTAGCTATTATCTTTTAATAAATTGAGAAATGAGTGGACTTACTTGACTATATAAATTACCGACTTGCTGAGCTGTTCCCATTAATTTTTCAACATCCATTTGACCATTTTCATCTTGAAATAAGGCTAAAAAATTAGGACGATTCGACTGCTGTGTTTGTTGTGGAGGCTGAGGTGGATAAGGTCCGTGGAAAAATGGATTACTAGGCGGTCGGTTTTGTTGAAAAGGTGGCATTGGTGGTCTAGGTCTTCCTGGAAACATCATTATCACCTCACTTAACTCATCTTTTCCTATATATACTATTCATACGGTTTAAGCTTTGTAAGTGATACCTTCCTAATCACAACTTAATATTGCAATCATATTTAGAATAAGAAAGGAGGAAAAGTGATGGGGCTAGTTCGTACGGATGATTGGCTTTTAAATAACCGAGAAGAAACATTTGAATTATTACGCCCTTTTTTTAATGAATCATCAGTTGAGGAAATTGAAGCTCATTTACAGCAGTTTGGTATGCTTTCACCTAGCTATAAGGCGCTTGATGAAATCGTCAAATCTTTACAAAAAAATCAATTTTGGTCGTTGCTTGAGGAAGAATTTATAACATTAAGAGAGTTATGGGATGGTCCAGACATTCCGATATTTATTTTTCCGTCAAATATTCAAAACGAACAATTAGTTGAAAAATATAACGGCTTATCCGGGTTAGCGTTTAAAGATAAATTATTTATTTTTTTAAGCAAACATAATAACCCGCTGGACGCCAAAATATTACTCACCCATGAATATCATCACGTTTGTCGACTAAATAAATATGACAAAAAAGAAGACGATTATACGCTACTTGATACGATCATTTTAGAGGGGCTTGCAGAATATGCCGTTTTAGAACGTTTTGATGAAGATGCATTGAAAAGTTGGCTGATAGATTATGACGATGATACACTCCATGAAATGTATGAAAAATATATTGCGAGACATATCAATGTATCAAAAAATGTATTTCTTCATGATGTCTTGTTATACGGTTTAGAAGCTTCATTACCGCCCATGGTAGGCTATGCAGTCGGTTTTTACTTAGTTAAAACATATATGAATCAATATCAAACGAATAGTTTTGAGGTCATAGGTACAGATAGCAAAATAATTGCCCAAATTATAGATTAAAAGGCAGACAAAAAATAATGTCTGCCTTTTTAGATGAGAAAGCGAGCACACAAATTTCGTTCTACCAGAAAAATGGTCTTGAAATAGCCACACCTAAAATAGTTCCTAATCCAATTCCGATTCCGAGTCCTGGACCAAAGCCCCAACCGAATCCCCAGCCGAAGCCACCATATCCGCCACGGCCATCTGCAGGTTGAATATACACTTTTCGATGGTCAACATGTTGGATAATACCGCGGTGAACTTTGCCGTCTCTCGTTGTAATATCAACCATTCTACCTTTATACTTACAACACATTTTATAGGCCTGATCAATCGTCATTAAGTCACCCCCAATTTTTAGTTATAAGCCATTATATGTGCATTTATAAACGTCGTATAAGACAAATGGAGATTGCTAAGTTAATTAAGTTATGAATTGGTCGAATGTCCATTCACGAAAAGTTTTATATGCATATGATACAGTACATTTTGATATGGAGGTGTGTCTTATATGAGTGGAACGACAACAGGTGGTTTCGGCTACGGAGGTGGCTTCGCCTTAATTGTAGTGTTGTTTATTTTATTAATTATTATCGGAGCTTCATACGTTGGATATGGCTTCTAAATGACACGCGAGGAAATTGCCAAACCTCTTATTAGGTTAATGATTTAGATTTGCAATTACTAGTCAACTGTCTTAGACAACGGACGCATTAAAAGAATAAGATGTATTAAAAATATTGATGGAGGTGTTTAATGTGAGTCATTATGGCGGATATTCTGGAGGCTATGGTTACGGCGGTGGTTTCGCGTTAATTGTCGTTCTATTCATTCTTCTAATCATTGTCGGTGCTGCTTGGTTCTAAAATTAATAAAAAGGCTACCACGAAAGGGCTATCGCTTTTTTGTGGTAGCTTTATTATTTTTGATTACATTTTTACAATTCTAGCCAGTGATAATTTTTTCGACAGACAACCGATAAAATTTCCTTGAATGAACTTCACGATTATCTTTGATTCCCTCCTTCAATCTGATAAAATAGGAATGCAGTGAGGAGGAAATAAAGATGGCGAAAAAAGATTCGAATGCCATTGCTACTAACCGTCGAGCAAGACATGATTATTTTATCGAGGAAACGTATGAAGCTGGAATCGTTCTTCAAGGAACCGAAATTAAATCGATTCGAGCAGGCCGAGTGAATTTAAAAGACTCCTTCGCTCGAATTCATAATGGTGAAGCATTTGTTCACAACATGCACATTTCACCTTATGAACAAGGAAACCGATTTAATCACGATCCAACGCGAACACGGAAACTTTTACTTCATAAAAATGAAATTAATAAATTGATCGGATATACACAGCAAAAAGGTTATGCGTTAGTCCCTTTAAAATTGTATATTAAAAATGGCTTCGCAAAATTATTAATTGGTGTTGGAAAAGGTAAAAAGCAACATGATAAGCGTGAAGATTTGAAACAAAAAGCTGCAAAACGTGAAGTTGAAAGAGCGATGAAAGAGCGCTACCAATAGCTCTTGCAGTAAGTATTACCATTTTCAAATGTTACTCCACGTGTTATAATATGTATTGTACGGAATTTTTCCGAATATAATATTCGGGGACGTTTCGGATTCGACAGGGATAGGTCGAGCTTAAATTGCGGGCCGAGGGTCGACTCGTTAAACGCAAACAGTTTATAATAACTGGCAAACAAAACAATTTCGCTGTAGCTGCTTAAGCAGATTCTACAGGATCCTTCCTGTCATCGCCCATGTGGCAGATTGAAGGGTCTCAAATTCAGTGGGCTACGCTAGAGTTCGCCGTCTGAGGACTTCTAGAAGAGATTAATCAGACTAGCTACTTGGAAGCCTGTCGGTAGGCTGAAGAGCTAGTGAAATATAATTTACCGACTACGCTCGTAGATATTTAAGTGCCGATATCTCTGGACGTGGGTTCGATTAGAAAATAGTCGCCTTATGTGGTAACACGTAAGTGATAACCTAGCTTTATCGGTGAAACCTACAGCCACAATATGTGGTATGGCAACACCGAGCGGTATGTGGAGTAATCCAACAGCCGTGTATCGACTTATAGGCTGCCTAACACAAGGTAGTACTAGGATGCGAAATGCTGCTCGAAAATGAGTAACTATATATTTCGCATAATACGCTAGGGAACCTAAATACTAGGTTCAAGATATAGTCAGTGCCAACGCGAAAGCTTGGAATAGCACGTCCCACCGTCTCCATAAAAAACCCGCAATGATTCAAGTCATTGCGGGTTTTTGTTTTAAAT
>CALKAL010000159.1 GCA_937983065.1 uncultured Bacillaceae bacterium
AAAGCCGATACTTCAATTTAATCAAGTACCGGCTTTAATTGTAATTGGATAGTAAACTAATATTTCAAAATCAGTAAATAATATTAAAAAGGAACTATATAAAGACGCCCTACTGCTACAAATAATGCTAATAAAAACCAAATTAAGTTGTTGAGAGCTCCACTTTCTTTACGAGAAGTGTGGAAAATGGCTGCAAATAACATAATGAGCGCAAGTCCAATGGCAGCGATTGGAGTTAGTATCGGTAAAATATCTAATACGGCTGGTAATATTAAGCCAATGGCACCCAACAATTCAGCGATTCCGATAAAGAAGACAAACCCTTTGGATGCATCCTTCATCCAATTGGCGCTTTCTTTCGCTTTCTCGTATTGGAAAACTTTCATAGCGCCTGCCATTAAAAACATAAGGGCCAATAGAATTTGTGAAATCCATAAAGCAATACTCACTGCTTATTCCTCCTTAAGTTCCAGTGTCCATATACTATCCTATTGCAGCCGTTTCCCATTAAGTACTCTGAAAAGCTCACTGCTGACAAGTACGAACAACAAGTTTAGGGAAAGTCACCTATAAACGAAACATTATTGTTTTTATAAAAAACAAAATCGTTCTATTACACTCGCACCTCACTCATCAGCGCGTGCGTATTCCCCTCTGTATCTTCAAAAAATACCATCCACGTTTCTGTTTGTCCTATTTTCGTCACAACATGGGGTTCACTGATGAAAGTAACTTGTTTTTCTATTAGGCGCTCATAGGCATCTTTAATATGATTGACTTGAAAATAAATGACCGAGCTAGGATGATCAAATTTCTCCTTTTCTGGTAGAGTCAACATAATCCTCAATCCATTGCATTCAAAAAACGCCATACTATCGGTGTTAAATAATAGAGGAAGCTCAAGTTTTTCTTTATAAAAATTAATAGCTCGACTCAAATCTTTAACAGGTACTCCAATTTGTCCAACTTTTTCAATCATTTTTTGATCCATAAAAATATCTCCTTTCAAAATATCTAAAAACAACATCTCTCATCCCATACCACTTTTTCGATATTCTTGAGGAGATAATTTAATATATTGTTAAAGGATATTGGGCTTTGAAATCTTATTTTATATGTATATCGGCCATTATATACTAATTTAAATATATTTTATGTCGAAATTTAATTGTATTATCAGTCTTTTTAATGTAAATAGTTAAAATAATAGTTCAATAATGGTAACATAGAATTAAGTTAGTAGACATATTAAGTTATTTATTATCATTGCCTAGGAGGAGTGGGAAGAATGAGATTGAACGTGGAGCAGAGGAAAATTATTGAGCTAGAACCTGCTGGGCATTCCTTAGTTAAAGGAGTAGCGGGATCGGGTAAAACTACCGTCGCAATACGTCGAATTGGCTTTTTAAAAAATCATTATTGTCTAGAAGAAGATGATAATGTCCTCCTCGTTACCTTTAATAAAACACTTTTAAAATATATTCAATACCAGTTTGATAATTTGAAAGATGAAGAAATGACACAAAACTTTTTTGCCCAAGATAGTGAAGTCATTATCGACAATATTGATAAACTTATGTATTCATACTTCCAACGTTATCAAAAGAGACATCATGTAAACTATCAAATTGCCAAGAATTCCAAACAACGAAAGACAATTCAAAAAGCAACCCTACATGTAAAGAAAAATTACCCTGATATCAAAATTTTAACACCGAAATATAGTAGTTTCTTACTTGATGAAATTTCCTGGATTAAGGCTTGTGATATCCCTGATTTAGATTCGTATCAGGAAATTGATCGGATTGGCCGGGCCAGTGAGGATGACGGCGCACCGCAAAAGTTATACAAAAACTCAAAAACAAGAGCGGCTATTTTTGAGCTTATGGAAGTGTATGACAAATTATTATTGAAAGAAGGATTTATTGATTATAAAACGATGAATTTACTAGCTTTACAAGAGGCCACCGAATTTCCAGCTAAGAAGTATACACATATTATTATCGACGAGAGCCAGGATTTATCAAAAGTACAATTGAAATTTTTAAATTGTCTACATCTGAAGAAAAGCTATTCCTCAATCATGTTTGTAGCTGATAATACCCAAAGTATCTATTCCCAGTCTTGGTTAGGAAAGGGTAGACCTTACACGACAATTGGTTATGACATGAGCGGTCGTGCAAGAACATTGTCAAAGAACTACCGGACGACGACGGAAATTTCAAAAGCTGCTTATGGATTAATCGAACATGATGAAGAGATTAAAAATAATGTAGACTTTGTGAAACCAGCGTTAATTGATCGGCATGGCCATGCACCAATTTATCGATTTTTTTCTGATGAAAGAAGTCAATTGGATTTTATCAAAAGTGAAATCGAGACGTTGCAAGGGGAATATCAATTAAGGGATATTTGTATCGTTGCCAAGGAAAGAAGATTAATTGAAAACACATCAAATAGTCTTGAACAAGCTGGCATATCTTGTGAAATTTTAAATGAAGATAACTCAAAATTTGAAACGGATTCTATAAAGCTTGTCACGATGCATTCGATTAAAGGACTCGAATTTAAAGTCATCTTTCTCATACATCTAGATGAAGACGTAATCCCGAATGATGTGCACGGAATGGGAGATGACGCGATATTATCGGAGGAACGTAAGCTAATGTATGTTGGGATGACGCGGGCGAATGATTTATTATATATGTCGTCTGTAAGGAAACCATCCCGATTTATTAAAGAAATTAAAAATGATTATTTACGTGTGATGAGAGACTCGAAGATCCGACCATTTCAATCGATTTCTATTCAAGATTACGTCCTTACTGATCAATTAGTTGACTTAAACGCTAAGGAAGAAGTTATTAGACAGTGGTTATTACGTGAATTGACGAAAACATTTGGCTATCCACTGGAATTAATTACATTAGAATACCCAGTTCAGCAATTCTCTAAGCGGGGCTATGTAGATATTGCAGTTTCTATTGAAATGAATGGAAAAACGATTCCTTATATTTTTGCAGAGGTTAAATCGTTTGCGAGCGGTATAGATACAGCAATGGATCAGTTGAAGTCTTATATGAAGGCGGATGAGTATGTCCGATACGGTGTCGTAACAGATGGTGTTGATATAAAAATCATTGACCGCAATGGACAGCTTGTAACTGATATACCACCATGTCAGCCAAACTTTTTACCAAATACGAAACAAACGCGTGAGTACAAAGACTTAAGGCATAACCAAACGTATCATTATGTACAAGATATGGATGATGAAACCCACGTAGAAATAATTGATCCGTCAACTGATATGACAGTCGATGTCAATGTCGATGTTGAAATACCTTTAGTAGGGGATGTTGCTGCAGGAATACCAACGACAGCGATTGAGAACTTTGAAGAAACGGTTTTACTCCCAGATTATTGGTTGATTCAGCAAAATCATACGTACGCATTACGTGTAACAGGAGACAGTATGATTGACGCTGGGATTGATAAAGGTGATATTGTCATCGTTCACCAGCAAGAGACTGTCAACAACGGTGATATTGTAGTTGCTTTAATTGGTGAAGAAGCTACGTTGAAAAAATTTATGTTAATGGGTAGCACGATTTTACTCATCTCCGAAAACACAAACTACGAGCCAATTCAAATGAGCCCTAATGATGTAGTTATTAATGGGAAAGTGATTGGCGTGTTGAAGGGGAGAGGGAATTGAACAATTGAACTCACCTGATTTTTAACAGCATCGGAAATTTGCTTCCAATGCTGTTTTTTGTCTCTTAAATGATTAATAAAATCTATTTAACGTGAATTTACATGGCATAGGGGGGAGTAGAAAATTAAGATTAGAAAAAACGCCATTATAATACTAAGTATTACATTGATTTTACTCGTTATAGTTTACTTTCGGTTATTTTACGACAGAGAATTTAATGAACTAAACGGGGAAATAGT
>CALKAL010000160.1 GCA_937983065.1 uncultured Bacillaceae bacterium
ATAATCTCGGCTTAAAGCCTGCACCGATTTCAACACAAACGTTACAACGAGATCGTCACGCTCACTATATGGCGACTCTCGCTTTAATTGCGACATCGATTGAAAAAATGGCCGTTGAAATTCGTGGATTACAAAAAAGTGAAACTCGGGAAGTGGAAGAATTTTTCGCATCGGGTCAAAAAGGATCTTCAGCGATGCCTCATAAACGAAATCCGATTGGCTCAGAAAATATGACGGGAATGGCTCGTGTCGTAAGGGGTTATATGTTAACTGCTTATGAAAATGTTCCGCTATGGCATGAACGGGATATTTCCCATTCTTCAGCTGAACGAATTATTATCCCTGATGCAACGATTGCGATTGATTACATGCTTCACCGTTTCGGAAACATTGTAGAAAACCTCGTCGTTTTTGAAGAAAAAATGAAGAAAAATATATACCGCACTTACGGATTAGTATTCTCTCAACAAGTGCTCTTATCGTTAATTGATCACGGTTTAACACGAGAGGAAGCTTACGATCTCGTTCAACCGTTAGCGATGCAAGCATGGGAAGAGGAAGTATCTTTTCCAGAGCTTGTGAAAAGTAATGAAAAAATAAATGAGTTATTGTCTAAAGATGACATAGAAGCTTGCTTTGACCCGACGTATCATTTGAAAAATGTTGATCAAATATTTGAACGTCTCGGCTTATAAGAGGGGGCAACAAGATGACTACAACAAAACCGTTATATGAAGGTAAAGCGAAACGATTATTCGCAACAGAGGATGAACAAATTTTAAAAGTAGAATATAAAAATGATTTGACAGCTTTTAATGGGGAGAAAACAGTCTCTCAATTAGGAAAGGGAAAGTTAAATAATGCGATCTCTGCGTTAATTTTTGAACAATTGACTGAAGCAGGAATTCCGAATCATTTTGTTAAGAAAATAAGTGAAACAGAACAGCTCGTCAAACGGTCCAAACTTATTCCAATTGAAGTCGTCGTACGTAACGTTGCTGCTGGTAGTCTTGTGAAACGACTCGGTTTAACGGAAGGAGAAACGTTAAAAACTTCTATCGTTGAGTACTACTACAAAGACGATGCCTTAAAGGACCCTTTAATTAGCGAAGATCACATTTTTCTTCTCGATTTAATTTCGGAACAAGGGCTTAAGCAAATACGAGAGTTAGCAATAAAAATTAACGATGAACTAACGAAATTATTTCAACAGTGCAAATTAAGATTAATTGATTTTAAATTAGAGTTCGGTTTTTTCAACGGAGAAATTGTATTAATTGATGAAATTTCCCCAGATACGTGTCGTCTTTGGGATGAGGCAAGTGATGAAAAATTAGATAAAGACGTTTTCCGTCAAGATTTAGGAAATGTCGTCGAAGCTTATGAGGAAGTATATCACCGATTAGAAAAGGCAATTTTAAAATAACCGTTAAATGTGAGTCCGAAAACGTTTAATATTTGGAGGGATTTCGATGTTACAACATGAGCCATCAGCAAAAGAAATTCAAGAAAAGAAATTGTACTTAGAAATGGGATTAACCGATGAAGAATTCGAGAAAGTTGTCACAATGATAGATAGACTTCCGAATTATACCGAAACAGGTATTTTCTCAGTCATGTGGAGTGAACATTGTAGTTATAAAAAATCAA
>CALKAL010000161.1 GCA_937983065.1 uncultured Bacillaceae bacterium
GTTATGGTTCATAATAAGTGACTCTATTAACTTAGGCGTATTTCATATAAAAAGAAACTAAAAATCCGGTAAACTGGATAAATTAAGCTAAGCACGTAAATAAAAGGGTGAATATCAACGAAGTAATATAAAAATGCGAATAAAATTAAAAATAAAACAGCCATAATATTCCCATATGTACGATTAATCGGCATCGCATCAAAAAACATCTTACTTTGTTCTTTACTCTCATCAATATGCTTTTCAAAACATTGATTATGATAAGGTCTTAACACTAATCTTCTATTAGCAACAACTAAATCCGATCGCTCGGTAATATCTTTTTGACAATGGTAACACGTCAAACTTTTACTCATCCTCTCACCTCGCTTAAGGCCAATCATATCATTAAATATTTATTATCATAACATATCCAGTTAGTTCGTTCCTATCGTTACTTAATTCCAATAACAAATATAAGATGAAAACTATTTTTACGCAGGAACATTTTTGGGTTAAAATGATTGTAAGTAATAACTAGTCTCTTCAATATAATATTGATGAGTTAGATTTTAAAAAGGAGTGTTTCGATGTTAACGTTTGATCATTTAATTATTTTCTCTTTTGATCCGAAAAAACATCAAGAACTTTTTTCTTCTGTCCATCAGTTAAATGGTAGTCCTGGTGGTAAGCATGATAATTGGGGGACATATAATCATCTAGCATTCATGCGTAATAGTTATATTGAGTGGATTGGGATTGACGATTTAGATAAAGCTGCTGAGTCAGATAATCCGCTCATTCAACATGTTTATCACGCTTCTAATAATCGAGCTGAAGGGGTTATTCAGTTTGCCCTTGCTGTTGATAATATTGAAGCGTATCAGAGTGAGTTTGAGTCAAAAAATATTCCATATGCGGGTCCTTTTCCAGGAAGCAGAACGAAGCCAGACGGTTCAACATTAGAATGGAAAATGCTCTTTCCCCAGTATGATGTTGAAGGTCCACCCCTTCCTTTTCTTCTTGAATGGAGTGGCGAAGGAAATAAACCGGCCAATCCAGATGATATTAACCAAATCGATTTTCAAGAAATGACGGTCTATGTTGATGATGTAACAGCGTATAAGGAGCAATTTATCGAAATCTATAACGTAGAGCCGACATCATCGTCTAATGAAAAATGTGAGTGGGAACTATCAAATGGGAAACTAATCGTCACTCACGGTCAAGGTCTACATGCGCGTTTCGGTCATATTGCCTTTCAATCAAAAATTAAATAGAGTAGGGTTTTTATGAAAAAAAGATTATTCATTTTGGCTATTATAATTTTCATTTCGGCCTGTTCAGTTGAGGACGAACTAAATCTAGTAGACTCTGAATCTAACAATGATGAGATGGGCGATGAAGTCACTGAAGATGATCATATCACTGATAATGCAGACCCTGAGCAGGATAAAAAAGAAACGAATGAAGAAAGTGAAGCTTCCAATCAGTTTTCATTAAATTTTGATATCGACTTAAGTCAATATGCGAATGAAAGCTCTGAGTGGGGAGAGTTCGTTACAGGGGTTAAAACAGAGCTCGACACGGATGAGCAAGTAGTTGCTTTGACCTTTGATGCGTGCGGGGGACCTTATGGAAGCGATATTGATGAGCAATTAATCGAATTTTTAATCGATAATGACATCCCCGCAACGCTTTTTATTAACAAAACATGGATTGAAGCAAATGCCGACTTATTTATGGAGCTTGCATCAAATCCCCTTTTCCAAATTGAGAATCACGGAACCGAGCATGTCCCATTATCGATTGACGGAAAAGAAGCATGGGGCATAAAAGGAACTTCAAGCCATGAGGAAATCGTTGCAGAAGTCGTCGAAAACCATCAATTCATAACAAATTTAACTGGAAAAGAGCCGACATTATTTCGATCAGGGACTGCTTTTTATGATGAAGTCGCTGTCGAAATTGTAAACGATCTCGGAGTTGAAGTAGTTAATTTTAATATTCTCGGTGATGCTGGCGGGACATATTCAAGTGAGCAGGTTAAGAATGCGTTATTAGGCGCTCAAAACGGTTCAATTGCCTTACTCCATATGAACCAGCCAAATAGTGGAACAGCTCAAGGAGTCATCGAAGCCGTGCCTCTACTGCAAGAACAAGGATTCGAGTTTGTTTTATTAGAAGATTATGATTTGAAATAATAGGGCAGGATAAGTTTCATAATCAAATTTTTTAATTAATGTACTGGAGATTTGGGATAATAATGTTTTATTGGACAAATCTTTGACTGAATCAG
>CALKAL010000162.1 GCA_937983065.1 uncultured Bacillaceae bacterium
TGATCTACATCAAGCTGATCCACTAACCAGTATTTGTTTTCATTTTTTATGACGTGAAATAAGTCCATTGTTTCTTCCTCTTTTCTTACAAAAACTCTCTCTAAATTGAATGATACGCTTCATTAAGTGAATAAACAATGGAAAATTAAAAACCTGCCACATAAAGTGACAGGTATATAAAAAATTGATGGGATTAACTATGAACTAATTCTTTATCTAACATCGTACCGTTTTTAGCAAAGTTCGTATGCCATGATAATGCTTTTTCTAAAACGTGAGGTGTTTGTCCACCGCGTTCTAGTGCTTCTTCATAGTACGCTTTTAGCTGGTCACGATACATCGGATGTGCACAATTTTCGATAATTAATTCAGCTCGTTCTCTCGGTGCAAGACCTCTTAAATCAGCTAAGCCTTGCTCAGTTACAATAATATCAACATCATGTTCAGTATGATCAACGTGGGGAACAAATGGGACAACACTTGAAATGTCGCCGCCTTTAGCGATAGATTTCGTGACGAAAATAGCTAAACGGGCATTTCGAGCAAAATCACCCGAGCCTCCGATACCATTCATCATTTTTGTTCCACTAACATGGGTTGAGTTCACATTCCCATAAATATCAACTTCTAATGCCGTGTTTATCGAAATTAAACCGAGTCTACGAATAATTTCTGGATGGTTCGATATTTCTTGGGGTCTCAATACGAGCTTATCACGATATTTTTCAAAGTTGCCGAATACTTTCTCCATTTTTTCTTCGGATAATGTAATCGAACAGCATGATGCAAAGTTAACCTTTCCCGCATCAATAAGATCAAATACGGCATCCTGTAACACTTCGGAGTAAACCGTTAAATCTTCAAAATCAGATTCAATTAATCCGTGTAAAACGGCATTCGCCACAGAGCCAATTCCAGATTGTAGTGGGGCTAAGCTTTTTGTTAGTCTGCCTACTTCAACTTCCTTTTTCAAAAAGTCGATTAAGTGGTTGGCAATCATTTGTGTTTCCTCATCAGGATCTACAATCGTTGAAGCTGAGTCTTTCTGTTCTGTAAAAACAATCCCTTTAATTCTTTCAACATCCACTTTAATTCCTTTAGTGCCTATGCGGTCTTGAGGCTTTGTCATCTGAATAGGGTCCCGCTTACCTTGTGTTCCTGGGTCAAAAATATCATGAAGCCCTTCAAGCTCTTTCGTTTGTGCAAGATTAATTTCCACAATAATATTTTCTGCATGTTGCGCAAATAAAGCGGAATTTCCAACTGATGTCGTCGGAATAATTAAGCCGTCTTCAGTAATTGAAATCGCTTCAACTATTGCGAAATCAATAGTTTCCATGACATTTGAGCGAACAAGCTCTGCCGTATGGGAAAGATGTTGATCGACGAAATAAAATTCCCCTTCATTTATTTTACGTCGCATAACAGGATCCGCTTGGAACGGTAAACGTTTATTTAAAATTCCTTTTTCAGCAAAAAGTTTATCAATATCAGAGCCTAAAGATGCTCCTGTAAAGACATTTACTTTAAAATCTTCCTTATCCGCACGACGAATGAGTGCAAAAGGAACCGCTTTCACATCACCGGCACGTGTAAAACCACTAAGGCCTAAAGTCATTCCATCCTTTATCCATGACGCTGCCAAATCAGCTGTCACGACTCGATCTCTTAATGGTTCAATATGGATGCGTTCTTCGATGTATTTTTCCATCTCTATCACCCTTTTAATGTGTACTATATCTAAATTTTATCGTAGATTTAGACACGATTTAGACATAAAGGGTGGAATGGCTAATATTTTGGATGAACGGGTTAATTTTTACGATGAAACAGCAAGTTTTATTAAAAACCGAGCAATTTACGTAAATAGCTTGAATGGGATTGACTAACGGGGACATAGCTTCCATTCGTCATTTTCAATGTAAAAGTTGAATGCGTATCTGGAAAAATTTCATCGATGTGATTGACATTGACGATGTAAGAGCGATGACATCGAATAAATGAATCCCGTGGTAAATAAAAATCAAATTCGTTCAACGTATATTTATGGGTACCCGTATGCTTTTTACTGACGATATACGTTTTTCGCTGTTTCGCCTCAATGAAAATGACATCGGAAAATGGTGTTGGTATCCATGAGTCGTTCATTCGAATCGAAACGACAGACATCGCATTCGTCAACGTTGGAAAAACCGCTGTGACACATCCAACCACTTCCCCGTCTTCTTCATAAGGAACCGCCATCCCATAATAAGGGACACCGAAAATATCACGATCAATATATTCCGATACTTTTTGTTTTAATTGCAATGCTTTATCAGTGATCGTCCCCTTTGGAATTTTATCTCCAGGTTTAATTTTTAAATCAATCCGTTTACTCGGATGATAATAAACATATTCCTCCGTATTTGATAGAACAATCGATGTTTCATCATCAAGAAGTTCAGCAATAACATCAATTAGCGTATCCATTTTTAACGGTTTCATCGTATCACCTTTTTTTATAATCATTTCTTATATTATCTCATGTTTTACCATTTAAAATCGATTGAAAACTTGTGTAATCTGTCCATCTACTTAATTTCAAACAAGTTCAACAAAATAAGTGGACTTTCACAGACAGGTTGTGACAGCATTTTTAACAAACATTGATTATACTTTTAAAAAAAGATAGATAGGAGTCGTATAAATGGAGGCGCCAGTCAACATTTATCAATTGAATAATGTCAGCTTACAATCGGACAAGGTTAAAATCGAAAGGCTTAAAAAGGATGATATATGTTTCTACCGTTTCATTGGTGGGAATGTCTCTGAAACAGAAGAATTAACTCGGACGTTATCAGAGTTGAAGGAAAAAGAACCGTTATTAATTGGGCTCTTTCGCTTTCCGTTTCGTTTTGAAGGTAAAAAAAGATTTCATACGGCTAAAATTCAATATTTTCGTATGAAAGAGCTTTGTGATGCGATTATTTATTTCAATAGTGATGATTTAATGCAAACAGTTGATGAAAAAACACCGATTCATGAAGCTTACACCCATTTTGACAAAATTGAAGAAAAAGCAATTTTCTCGATGCGGCAAATTATCGAGCAACCAGGAAATATGAACATCGACTTTCAAGATATCGAGACGTTTATTAAACAAGTAAATGGTCCTTTATTTTTGCATACGATAGAAGGGCATTTTTTCAATGAGCCTTTGAAATATTTAATTTCTACCCCTTATTTACCTGAAGATTTTGTTGATGGAAAACAGTTGATCATTAATATTGGTTATACGCGGGGAGTGGATATGGAGGCATTTCGGCTCATAAATTTACGGTTAAATGATTTATTTTCGAAGGCTGATTTATTTAAATTAGGATCTTATTTCATCGATGAGCCAGGTGAACGTTTCGAGATTACTTTAATCGTCAATGGCATAGACGATCCCTTTGATAAACCCGATGAATATAAAGGAATTCCGAAATATAAAACGTTCGTTAAAAAACTGCAACAAATGACGGACAAGCAAAAGGCGTTTATTCAGCAATTAAGAAAATGACCTTTAAGTGATCCCTCTTAAAGGTCATTTCTCATGAAAAACTATTACCCTTGATTCATTTGATCGAGAATTGATTTCGTGTTGACTAAATGATTATTAAAAATTTCTTTAGCAATCGACAATAGCTCCACGATTTTCTCATCTTTTAACGAGTAAATCACCCGGGTTCCTTCCTTCTCACCTTGAACGATATTTTTATTTCGTAATATCGTTAATTGTTGTGATACGGCAGACCCTTCACTACCGACGATGTTTTGAATTTCATTAACGTTCTTCTCTCCATCGACTAAAGCTTCTAAAATTTGAATTCTTAAAGGATGGGCAAGGGCTTTGAAAAAATCTGCTTTAAACTGCTGCAATTCTAAAGTCATAGCGCCAATCTCCTTTCATGACGTCACCATTGTTTCTTTCCGTTTTTCTTTATTTACACGTTCATAATCTTTACCTTCTGATAAATCTTCACATTCTTTGAAAGCATCTTTTTGACAACCAACACATTGATTTTTATCAAGCTGTGTTAAAGCATAATCAATCGCTTCACCAGTATGTTCAAAAATATGCTCTTTACCAATTAACACATCTAAACCTGTTTTTCGCATAATTTCTTTCGGTTGTTTATTTAAGCCTGTTATTAAGACGACACCATTTCGATTAAATTGTTGTACGATACTTCTAAAATATTGCTCTCCCGTCGTATCCATAAACGGGACTTTTCCCATTCTAAAAATTAAGACACGGGGATTTGATTCATTGATTTTCATCACGGAATGTTCAAAGGATTGGGCTGCCCCGAAAAAGAGTGGCCCTTCCACATTATAAATCTTAATTTGTGGACAGTCACGTGCTTCCTCATACACTTGAGCTTCGATTTTAGCCAAAGGACTTTTCCGATTAGGAAGCGCCCTTTCAGTTACTGTTGTTTCACCCATCCGTTTAACGAAGGAAATAATCGCTAACAACAATCCAACAGGTACAGCGACGGTTAAATTAACGAGTACCGTTAACGAAAATGTGACGACTAAAATGAGAGAATCCTCTGACCGCATTTTTAAAATATGGGCAAATACTTTCCGTTCACTCATATTCCAGGCGACAACCATTAAAATAGGTGCCATTGCAGCTAATGGAATGTGAGATGCATAAGGTGCGAATAAAAGTAAAATAAGTAAAACGACAATCCCGTGAATGACTCCAGAAATAGGAGATACTGCACCATTTTTAATGTTCGTAGCCGTTCGTGCAATCGCTCCTGTTGCTGGAATTCCGCCAAACATCGGTGTTACGACGTTCGCAATTCCTTGTCCGACTAGCTCTTTGTTTGAATTATGCTTACTATTTGTCATCCCATCAGCAACAACTGCTGAAAGGAGAGACTCAATCCCACCTAACATCGCAATGACAAACGCAGGAATGATAAGCATTTTTATTTTTTCAAACGTAATTTCTGGCATTTGAAACTCTGGTAAGCCGCTCGGAATGGCACCAAATGTTGAACCGATTGTTGCGACTTTATCTGGAAATAAAATAGTCGCAAAGGCTGTTGCAACAATTAAGCCAACTAAAGAGCCTGGAACTTTTGGAGCAATTTTTGGTGTTAAAAAGATTGCGATAAAAGCTACGATTGCTGTTAAAACACTATAAACTTCAATCAAATTTAAATTTGAAAATATTTCTAATATATTTTGGTGAAAATATTCATGCTTATCAATTTCACTCATCCCTAAAAAGTTCGGAATTTGTCCTGTGAAAATGATAACTGCAATTCCAGCTGTAAAGCCGATCGTTACGGGTCTAGGAATAAATTTAATTAAAGATCCGAGCTTGAAAATTCCCATCAAAATTAAAATAATCCCAGCCATGAAGCCTGCGATTAGTAAATTTTCGTACCCATATGTCATAACGATGCCAAACAGAATCGGGATAAAAGCGCCAGTTGGTCCACCGATTTGGAATCTCGAGCCACCGAATACAGAAATTAAAATCCCCGCAATAATTGTCGTGTAAATTCCGTATTCAGGCTTAACACCAGCTGCGATTGCGAAGGCCATCCCAAGAGGAATTGCAATAATTCCAACGATAAATCCCGATACAAGGTCTTTACGAAAACCTTGTAACGAATACCCACCTAACCGCCCGAAAAATAAAGATTTTCCCTTCATATTCTACCTTCTTCTATTTTATTATCTTTGAATATTTGAATATATGATATATTAAATATACATGATAAATGAAATAAATGCAAATTTACTGCTCAAAGGAGGAGATAAATGAGGAAATAAAAAAAGATGATCGATTTAATCATCTTTATCTTAGGTAAATCATTTTAAGCTTTTTTAACAAACTCAGATTTCAACTGGATAGGTCCGATTCCGTCAATTTTACAATCAATATTATGATCGCCATCGATTAATCGGATATTTTTCACTTTAGTTCCTACTTTAACAACCGTAGAGCTTCCTTTCAGCTTTAAGTCCTTAATAACAGTGACCGTATCTCCATCAGTTAAAACATTGCCATTTGCATCTTTAATCGCAGCCTCTTCTTCTTTTATAGCCGCTTCCTCCTCAGACCATTCATAACCGCATTCTGGACAAACGATTAAATTACCATCCTCGTATGTATACTCCGAGCTACATTCCGGGCAATTCGGTAAATTTTCCATAAAAACTCCTCCATTTCGAGCATTTAATATTATTGTACAGTAAACAGGAATTTCAATCAGTTTTCCCCTTATCACACTGTTTATTTGTAAAAATTTTGTTCTTACTTTTCCCAACGAAAAAACCTTTGACAACATCAATGCAGCCAAAGGTTTTAAATCGTTTAAGTACTTGACACTTTGCTTTCTTTCTTCTTATTCGCTGGTGAGAACCAGCCGAATAAAGCAATTCCGACTAAGATGGCGTAAAACGTAATTGTCCATAAAGTACTATGCGGAAAATCAGCAGGTAAAATGTTTATATCTTCATGCGCTAAAGTGATTACCGCCAATTTCACACCGACCCATGCGACAATGACATATGCTGTTGTTTCTAATGCAGGGCGTTTATCAAGCAATGCGACAAACCATGTTGCAGCAAACTTTATTAAGATTAGACCAGCTAAACCACCAAGTACGACAACGGCAAATTTCGCCGCATCCATACCACCAAAGTTCCCAAATGGTGAATCAGGAAGAGCAAGTGCCAGAGCGACCGCTGCTAAAATCGAGTCAATCGCAAAAGCAACATCGGCAATTGCAATTTTACCAACTGTTGGCCAAAAACCCATTCCCCGGGCTTCCTTCGCCGTATCTTCTTTCACCGATTCTTTACTAAAGTGATTTTTATAAATATGTCTAAATCCTAAATACAGTAAATAAAGCGCCCCAATCGCCTGAATTTGCCATACGTTTGCGATAAATGAAATGGCAAAAAGCGCTAAAAATCTAAAAACAAAAGCTAATATTATTCCGTAATTAATCGCCCGTCTTTTCTCATTTTCCGGTAAATGTTTCGCAATAACCGCCAAAACAAGCGCATTATCAGCGGATAATAAGCCCTCCAAACCAATTAAAACTAATAACGTCCAAGCATACTCTAGCCAGATTGTCTCCAAAGTTTCTCTCTCCTCTTCTTTGTTGGTAAAGGTCTGGCTAGCAACTCTCATTGCCAATTAAGCCGGGGGAAACATCCCCGTGATGACGGCTATAATTGTACAGCTACTCCCCTTTACAATATTTGTCCCTTTGTTTTAATTTTAAGAAATAAATATACAACAATCAAGACAAATGTCTAAAATTGCGTTATACCTCTATTGCAATTTCCCCTCCTAACACACTCATCCAGACCTTTATTTACTCGTTATTTTCTCTCCTAAGGTCTGAATCATGTGTGACGAATTATGGCACTTTCATCAAAAAACCCCTTACATAAGTCAAAACCTACGTAAGGGATTGGCAAATTGATTCTGATTCATTAAGTAAAAGCGATGATGGTAAATTTTATCGCAACTGAAAATCGAATAACCTTTAATTTAAAGTCCAAAATAACATTATGTCCGATTCCAAAAACGTTGCTTAGCAATTGCGTGCACGAATTCTTCTCCAAAGTTAGGTTGATTCATTGCAAAAATTACCCCATCTAAATTGCTGCCTTCTTTTCTTTTTAAATACGATTGGCCAGTTGACGCAACACCGATTGGCTTGAAGTGTTTGTATTGTTCATTGACAAATTCCAT
The DNA here is from genome assembly GCA_937983065.1 of uncultured Bacillaceae bacterium. GTDB lineage: Bacteria > Bacillota > Bacilli > Bacillales > Alkalibacillaceae > CALKAL01. The sequence goes on from CALKAL010000162.1 coordinate 7,763, forward strand.
AACATTTTGATTAAAGGATCGTTGGTTTTGGTCAATGCCGCCTACGACATAAATTGCATCATATAAGACTGGATATGTCGTTGTGAAAATTTTATCAACTTCAATTTTCGTTCCATCCGTTCCTACGACAGCACCAAATTTACTACTAATAATATCGTAAAACACACCATTTTTCTTAAAACGATTTAAAACTTGAACGACTTCCTGACCGTTATATTGATCAGCAATTAAGACGCCAACTTTCCGTGTGTACGGTAAAAAAGGCGTGTTCATTTGACTTAATGACGGGTAGCTTTCATTGACATTGACGTGCTTTTTAGTCGGTGGATCAACCCCTAAATAATCGGCTAACGTACAAGCCATGTCAAAATCAACATTTGCCCACATATGAACGTTTTGTTGTCTAACGGATCTACTTGTAACATAACCTAAATGGAAAATGAGGTTCTGTACTAAATCTTGCTTTTCAACCTCCGATAAACTGTTCCAAAATATACGAGCTTGAGAAAAGTAATCATAAAAAGATTGACTCGGTACTTCCCGGGTGACATTCCCTTCAACTTTTTCGGGGTAATTAACGAAACCACCCTCTTCAAAGGAAGCTTCGGCTGGTGTATTGTTTGCTTGGGAATTGTTATGATAATGCACAGAATCAACGTCTATCCGATATCTGCTGTAACTATCCCGTAAATTGTAATTGCGTTCTACAATAGGACGATTGATAGGAATTTCATTAATATTAGCCGTATGTTGACGGTACAGCTCCGTATCCCGATAAGCAAACGAACGTCCTTGTAACACTGGGTCATTCGTAAAATCAATCCCAGAAACAACACTTGCTGGGTCAAAAACGGACTGTTCATTTTCAGCAAACTCATTATCCATTAAACGATTCAACGTCATTTTACCGACGTATTGAATCGGTACTACTTCCTCAGGCCAAAATTTCGTATCATCTAAAATATCAAAGGAATAATTGAATTGATCTTCCTCAGCAATAAGCTGAATACCTAATTCGTATTCAGGATAAAATCCTTTTTGAATCGCTTCAATGATATCTCTCCGATGAAAATCTGGATCTACCCCTCCGATAATATTCGCCTCGTCTAGTAACAATGAATGAACCCCGAGCTTAGGCTCCCATTTAAATCGGACGAACGTTGATTTTCCTTCATCATTAATAAATCGAAACGTATTAATCGGCCATCCTGCCATCATTCGCCAGCTCCTAGGACGCCCGCGCATTGACATGAGCCACATGACCATATTAGCTGACTCCTGATTATTCGCAACATAATCCCAAAAATTGTTATGTGCCGTCGTTGCTTGAGGAATATTGTTCTTCGGATTCGGTTTCGCAGCATGGACAACATCCATAAATTTCATCGCATCCGCTAAAATAAAAACTGGGAATTGTAGAGAAAGGGAATCATAATTTCCTTCTTGCGTATAAAACTTCACCGCAAATCCACGAATATCGACGGCTGTATCTTTAGACCCTTTACTCCCTTGAAACGTTGAGAAACGTACAAAAACAGGGGTTTTACGTCCAGGTGCCCCTAAAAAATGTGCCTTCGTCAAATGTTTTAATGATTGATACGCTTCAAACTCACCATGAACCCCAAACCCACGAGCATGAACGACTTTCTCTGGAATACGTTCCCGATTAAAGTGAGATTGCTTCTGATAAAAATGAAAATCTTGAAAAAGTAATGGACCGCGACTTCCTGCCCTTAACGTAAATGTATCATTAGAAACCCGTACCCCCGTATCTTCAGTCATTTTTTTACCAGGGCCTGTGTTTTGTCGGCGGAATTTATCAAGTTGCCTATCTTTAGGATTTCTCGGGGCGTTACCTCTTTCTTCCTTATCTACTTTGGAATCCTCAGACAATTTATCCTTTTCTTCTTTATCCATACAATCACCTTTCCCCATATATAATTGATACTAAAATGTTTATGAGTAAAGACTGATGGATATGCGATTTTTGGCAAATATTTGATAGGACCTGTCGAGGCTTGTCTATTTAATTTAAGAAAAATAAACGGGTAATGATCGACCTAGCTCCCATGTTTTATCATCAATATCCGTTTTATAAGCTAAAACTTGCACTCCAGCATTAGCTGCCTCATGCAAACGATTCGCAAAGTCTAGATCCATCGCAGCATTTGGCGTAAAAGCGTGGCAATCTTGTCTTTGCACAATAAAAACGACGAATGCTGAATATCCTTCCTTCATCGCGTCCATTAATTCTAATACGTGCTTCGTTCCTCTTTTCGTCGGTGCATCGGGAAACGTCGCTATTCCATTTTCAACTAACGTGACTCCTTTGACTTCAATAAACCCTTTGTTATTCCCTTTTTCAAAATAAAAATCAAACCGCGATTCACCGTATGTCGCTTCTCGTTTTATGTCATCCATTTTACCGAATGGCTTAACGTTTCCTTTCTTTAACGCATCATGGAAAATCGTATTTGGTGCTTGAGAATCAACGTTTATCCAAAGTGTATCTTTTTTAACTGCAACGAGGGAAAATTTCGTCTTCCGCTTCGGATCACGACTCATCTCAAGTAAAACTTCCGCATTTTCCTCTAACAGCTGCGTCAATCGCCCTGTATTTTTAACATGGACCTTCTCAATCATGCCATTCAAATTTACCTCAGCGACGAATCGGTTTAGTCTTTTTATAAACGTTCCGTACGTCGTATTATGATAGTTCATCTTCCATACCTTCCCTTAATTTATTTCTTAGAGCTTACACTAAAATGAATATTATCGAATTTAATTTTACATTTTTATAAGCTATCCGTTTCTCGACATTGGAATCGATTTGTAAAACGTTAGAATGCCAGCCAGGGGATATATTAGAATATGTCCCAGATGAAGACGATTAATTTCGCTATATTTAAAAAAGGATAGTAAGCCTATTTCAAGACTACTATCCTTTTTGATTATTTTGTTTGTAGTGATTCTTCCGTTTTATTTAATCCTAAAATCTCAGATACTTCTTCATCAATTTCTTTAAATAGCTCTGGATTTTCTGTTAAAGACATTCCGTATGATGGGACCATTTCTTTAATTTTATCATGCCACTCATCCATCTTTTCTGGGAAGCATCGTTCTAATACTTCGAGCATAACATTAATCGCAGTAGAAGCTCCTGGTGATGCGCCGAGTAGAGCTGCTATTGAGCCATCTTCAGCACAAATGACTTCCGTTCCGAATTGGAGATTACCCATACTTTCTTCTGTATCTTTAATGACTTGAACCCGTTGACCTGCGACAATAACTTCCCAGTCCTCAGCATTCGCTGTCGGGATAAATTCACGCAGCTCTTCAATTCTCTTTTCATCAGATAAAAGAACTTGTTTAACTAAATAACGGGTTAAAGCGAATTCTTTTACCCCCGCGGAAAGCATGGTAAACATATTATTCGGTTTAATCGAAGCAAATAAGTCCATATTTGATCCTGTTTTTAAAAATTTCGGTGAAAAGCCAGCAAACGGCCCGAATAATAATGATTTTTTATTATCAATATAACGCGTATCTAGGTGTGGGACAGACATTGGTGGAGCCCCAACTTTCGCTTTTCCGTAAACTTTCGCCTCATGCTTTTTAACGATTTCCTCATTGTTACATACTAAAAAGAGACCACTAACAGGGAAGCCCCCGATATGTTTTGATTCTGGAATCCCTGTTTTTTGAAGCAGTGAAATACTTCCGCCACCTGCTCCGATAAATATAAATTTGGCATCATGGTGTTCAACCCGGCCACTCGCCACGTTTATAACTTTAATGCCCCATCGATCATCATTCGTTCGATAAATATCTTTAACACTATGGTTGTAATGAACTTCAACACCTTGCTCTTCTAAATCATCAAACATGTGACGTGTTAAAGCACCGAAATTAACGTCTGTTCCCGAATCAATTTTCGTTGCAGCGAGTTTTTCCCCTTCTTTTCGACCTTCCATAACGAGAGGCATCCATTCGCTTAGTTGTTCAGGATCATCACTAAATCTCATCCCATGAAATAACGGATTATCCTTCAACGCTTCGTATCTTTTTTTCAAATAAGCAACATCTTTTTCCCCTTGGACGAAGCTCATATGAGGAAGAGGCATAATAAAGTCCTCTGGGTTTTGTATCCGGCCATTTTTCACTAAATAGGACCAATATTGTTTTGACAATTGAAATTGCTCGTTAATGTTAACGGCTTTTGTCGTATCAATCGACCCGTCTTTTTTCTCTGGTGTATAATTTAATTCGCATAATGCCGCATGTCCCGTACCTGCATTATTCCATTCATTTGAGCTTTCTTCCCCTGCTTTCGGAAGCTGTTCAAACACTTTGATCGACCAATCTGGCGCCAGCTCCTTTATGAGTGATCCGAGGGTGGCACTCATAATGCCCGCACCGATTAAGATCACATCTGTCTTCGTTTCGCTGTTGTTCATTTCGACCATCCCTATTCCCTTTAAATATTTTATTAATTGAAACGCGCTTATTTCATGACACAAAAAATCAAGGCGACAAATAACGTGCCCCATTTTATATTAAGTCTGTCTTATGTAATGATAGATTTATTTTACAACGGCATACCGTTATATAACAATTATATACCATTTTTATAACGTAACAAAGTGGTAATCGTGACCACTAAACTTTATAATCGAGCTAGTATCTTAGTTTTTCACGTTTAAAATAAGGTCGAGCAATTCATCATACGTATTAAAATAAGGAGATGCGGTCATGGGGAAAAATCGTTCAAATTCAGCGTGGGCAATCGTCTTATTTTGTATCGGCGTTTTAATCGCTGCCCTTGATAACGGGATTATTAGTGCGGCTTTAACGACGATCAATAGTTCTTTCGGTGTGTCTGCTAATTGGGGTGCTTGGGGTGTCACGATTTACACACTTGGACTTGCGATTAGTATTCCAATTGTCGGAAAGCTTTCTGACCGATATGGACGGAAAAAGTTATTTATCATCGAGATGTCACTTTTCGGCATCGGATCTTTACTCGTAGCCCTTAGTCCAACGTTTGAATTTTATTTAGCCTCCCGCTTCTTACAAGCATTAGGCGGTGGGGGAATATTCATTATCGGTAGCTCCCACGTATTAAGTACATTCGCTAAAGAGAAACAAGGAAAAGCACTCGGTATGCTCGGGGCGATGAACGGGATCGGTGCCATTTTAGGACCAAATCTCGGGAGTATCATTTTAGATTTAACGGGAAATTGGCATTATTTATTTTTGATTAACGTGCCAATCGCAGCTGTTTTAATCATATTAGGGGTTTTTAAAATTGAAGAAACGAAAGAGCCTGCTGTTGGTAAGCTCGATTTATTTGGTACAATTTTATTATCTGTTGCTGTTCTTGGAATCATGTATGGGCTGACGAATATTGATGGGGTCTCTTTTTTAGAAAGTGTTACATCTCCGCAAGTGTACGGATTTTTAATCGGAGGAATTTTACTATTTGCCGTTTTAATTTTTTACAATTTAGCATTAGACAAACGGCATGGAGATCCGATTTTACCTGTTCGATTATTTAAAGAGCCTGTCTACTTAACGACATTGTTAATCGGGGCTTTATCAGGAGCATTGCTCGCAGGTATGATTTTTATCCCTGCATTTTCCGAGCAAGTATTAGGGGTACCTGCTGAATATTCCGGTTATTGGATGACACCACTTGCGCTAGCATCTGGCGTTGGAGCTGCTCTCGGTGGGACATTAGTCGATAAAAGAGGACCAATTATAACGGTTTTCTTATCTGGACTGATTACAGCAATCGGATTTTTACTTTTCCCGACTTGGCTAGAAGCTAGATGGCAATTTTTAATTTCATCAAGCATTGCTGGATTTGGTATGGGGATGATTTTAGGAGCGCCGTTAAATATTTTAGCAACGGAACGACTAGAGAAAGCGAAAGGAACCGCGCTTGCTGGATTATCTTTAACGAGACAGATCGGCATGACGATTGCACCGACGATTTACGCAGGATTTATCGCACGGGGGTTTAATCAAATTCCGCACCTATTCGAAACGGATTTTCACGATATTTTACAAAAAAACATTGAAGAAGCTGAGTTAAGCCCTGAAGCGATGCAACAATTCGGCGAGGTAATCGGTGCGATTGCAGAAACCCCAAGTGCGGATATTGATCACGAGGCATTACTACAGTCGATAGAAGACCCAGCATTAAAAGAAGTGATTGAATCAAGTGTCAATCAAATCACTTACATGGCCGCTTCTAGTGGATATGACGGTCTATTTTACACGACCGTTATCATTGCCGCTCTCGTCATAATACTTGCAATCATTTTAAAGCCGATTCGCGAAAAGCAACATCATAAAGAAGATTAAATTAAAAAATGGTAGATATGATTTAGTTATCTACCATTTTTTACGTTCGTGTATTACTCATATAAATCTCGCCAAATTTTACTAGCAACCTCATAACAGTCATCAAAGGAGTATTCTCTACCAAAATAATGGACAAACGTGTCTTCGATGGCCTCGGCTATTTCAATTTCATCGCGACTATCCACAACAGCTTTTGCTATTTCTTCAATCTCGACTTCATATTCATCATCAGGTGCTCCACCTTCTAACAATCTTTCTGGATCCCACTCATTAATATGTTCAGTCACTATTTTCAATGCCAGTTGTAGCATTTGAAACGCCTCCTTTAATTAATTCATATGTTTATACAATATTAAAAATTTAAGATAAAGTATATATAATGACTGTTATTAAATTTGGGGGATTTTTATGCGTTGTGGAGCAACATGTTTTTTAGTAGAAATTGAAGCAAACAACGGCGAAAAAGTAATAAAACCAGTCGTTGCAAGAACTCCTGCTGAAGCGAGAAAATTTATCCGTCACGAATTAGGGAAGGAAACAAAAATTTATACAGTGAAAAAAGAAAAGCGTGGGGTTTAAGACGGAGGAGATAATTATAGTAACTTGGAACATGGCGTTTATGCGCAAACTTTACAGAGTTATATTCAAATTCATATAATCAACAAAAGTGGGCTAACCTGTCTCATGAAGGTTAGCCCATTTATATTAAAGCACCTATTTCATTTAATGTACCTTCAAAATTAATTATAGTAACCAATTTCTTGTTCAATGTGTCGATCTAACATCATTATATCTATTTCTTTATTAAAGGCACTTATAATTAAATCACGTAATTGTCTTCTTTCTTCTTCAGACAAACCTTCATGGTTCATGTTATGAAAATAATAGATCAGTATATCAATCCCTGTATCAACATTTCTAATAAAAAGGGTTTTTCTCTCATCCGGTAAGTAAGTTATTATTTTTTCCATATCATCTAATTTTGAAAGAGCAACTGTCTGTATATGTTCATCATCCTCATCTAGTAACAACGTAAAAGCAACATCTCTCCCTAAGCTCACTAACAATGCTTCAGCTTGTTGTTCAACTTTATTTAAT
>CALKAL010000163.1 GCA_937983065.1 uncultured Bacillaceae bacterium
CAATCGATGAAAGTAAATTAAATAGTAAAGAAAAATTAACGGTAACAAGTCCATACACACAGAACGATTTAGAAGTGTTTTTAGATCAAAATGGAGATGCTTTAGTAGATTATAGGCCAGATGTCTATCAACTCATGCAAGAGCACGATATTGAGAATTATGATGGTGATCTTCGTTATTTATTAACCGAGCATTATCCTTTTGTACCAGTATATTCTCCGCCGATGTATTTTGAGGACGGTCATATCATATTTATTAGTGAAGAAGCGTAAGGGATTCTAATTCTATAATTAGAATCTCTATTTTTTTATTGATTTAAGTCATAATTGAATAGGACAACGTCATAAATTAATATTGCATCGAATAATAGGTGTACTTATTGTACAGGGTCGGAGGGATAGAATGGAAAAGTTCAACGTGTTTCATGACATATCGAAACGAACGAATGGTGACATTTATTTAGGCGTTGTCGGGGCAGTCAGAACGGGCAAGTCAACATTCATTAAAAAATTTATGGATCAAGTTGTCATTCCTAATATTACGAATGAAGCTGACAGACAAAGAGCACAAGATGAATTGCCTCAAAGCGCTGCAGGAAGAACAATTATGACAACAGAACCAAAATTTATTCCAAATCAAGCCGTAGAAATTGCACTCGAGGAAGGTCTAAAAGTAAATGTAAGGTTAGTTGATTGTGTCGGTTACACAGTAGAAAGCGCACAAGGTTTTGAAGATGAAAATGGTCCAAGGATGATACATACACCTTGGTACGAGGAAGCAATTCCATTTCATGATGCAGCTGAAATTGGTACGAGAAAGGTTATTCAAGAGCATTCAACGATCGGAATTGTTGTGACAACAGACGGTTCCTTCGGTGAAATACCTCGAGAGGATTATGAGGAAGCCGAAAGAAAAGTAGTTGAAGAACTAAAAGAAGTCGGTAAACCGTTCATCATGATCTTAAATTCAAACAAACCGCATTCATTTGAAGCGACGAATTTAAGAAATGAATTAGCCGAAGAATATGATATTCCTGTTTTACCAGTGTCTGTCGAAGAATTAAAGAGCGATGACATTCACAATATTTTGCGAGAAGCTTTATATGAGTTTCCAGTCCTAGAAGTGAATGTGAATCTCCCGAGCTGGGTGATGGCTCTAAGGGATGATCATTGGTTAAGAAAGCAATTCCAAGAATCAATTCAAGAAACTGTTCAAAACATTAAACGTTTAAGAGATGTCGATCGCGTCGTTGGTGATTTTTACGATTATGAGTTTATTTCAGAAGCTAATATTTCTGGTATGGAAATGGGTGAAGGTGTAGCCGAAATAGACTTACATGCCTCTGATGAGCTGTACGATCAAGTATTAAAAGAAATCGTCGGTGTTGAAATTAGAGGAAAAGATCATTTATTAGAGCTTCTCCAAGATTATGCCGAAGCTAAAAGAGAGTACGACCAAATCGCCGAGGCTCTCGCCATGGTGAAACAAACTGGATACGGAATCGCATCACCGACATTAGAAGATATGCGATTAGAAGAACCAGAAATTATTCGCCAAGGTCCAAGATTTGGAGTTAGGTTAAAGGCAGTGGCACCATCGATTCATATGATTAAGGTAGAAGTCGAGTCAGAATTTGCACCGATTATCGGTACAGAAAAACAAAGTGAAGAGCTCGTTCGTTATTTAATGCAAGACTTTGAAGAAGATCCTCTTTCAATTTGGCAGTCCGATATTTTCGGCAGATCGTTAAGCTCCATCGTCCGAGAGGGAATTCACGCCAAGCTAACGCTAATGCCAGAAAACGCAAGATATAAATTGAAAGACACATTAGAGAGAATTATAAATGAAGGAAGCGGCGGATTAATAGCCATTATTTTATAGAAAAAAAGCGACAAAACGTGTCGCTTTTTTATTTTTTCATAAAAAAGCATTAAAACCTTATAAAATCAATATTTTTAGCACTTTTTATATTGAAACCTGGACCAATTTTTGTTAATATGCTGTTACATGCTTCATTCTAAGGTAAATAAATTGTCAGACCATAGTAAAAATTGCAACTTTTTATTGCAAGAGGCGTGTATTTTTGTTTAAATTGTGGTAAGAATGGTATTAATAAACGAGATATTCATCATCCTTTGAGAGGAGGTGAAAGTTATGAACAAGACAGACTTAGTAAATGCAGTTGCTGAAAGTACAGAGTTATCTAAAAAAGATGCTACTAAAGCAGTTGACGCAGTTTTTGAAGCTATTACTGACTCATTGAAAAAAGAAGAGAAAGTACAATTAATTGGTTTTGGTAACTTTGAGGTGCGCGAACGTTCGGCTCGTAAAGGTCGTAATCCGCAAACTGGTGAAGAAATCGATATTCCAGCAAGCAAAGTACCTGCGTTCAAACCAGGTAAAGCCCTAAAAGATGCAGTTAAATAATATTCGTACATAGGGCGAATTAAAAAAGAAGGGATGATTCCCTTCTTTTTTAATTGATAGTAGTTGTTATTAGATTATGTCCATATTAAATGCTACAATACATAGTGTGCTTCGAATCTTGATATGCTTTTTAGAATAGGTGATGATGTTGTTAAACTCTGCTCATATAAATCAAATAAAAAATGATTTTATTCATACATACAAGCATCCTTATATTGATGAATCAATATATAAAGATTTACTAACAGACGAACAGCTTCATTTTTACGTACAACTATTCAATCAAATAAAAGATTACAAAAACAAAGAAACACTTTTTCATTCATTACTACATATCCAATGTTCAATTGATGTTCATGATCAAATAGAGCTCCACTTTGCATCGAACATAAATGATATGGATTTTGAAATTAAACAGTTGAAAATCCTCGTCGGTGATTATCATAGCGCTCTTTTTTATAAATTATTGACAAAAAACCATTTACTAGACGAACTTTATCATTTCATCACTACGATTAAAAATATTAATCAAGCTAAAATGACGTTTATTCACTATGAAGAATTGAAAGAATTAAAGTCAAATCAGCTTTTTGACGATTTAGAAATGATTTATGCAGGATTGTTCGATGCGTTTAATGAATTTTTTAATATAAACGATTATGAAACGAAATGGAAGCCTCTTATTTATTATTATTTAATTTATAATCAAGATCAGGCAAAATGGGTGCGCTATTTAAAACAGATAGATGACCAACATAAGGAAGCATTTTTAACGATACAAAATGATTTATCTAAACGAGTTAATCATATAAATGTTTAATAACATAAATTTCATTGAAGGAAGTAAAACTATGGAACACGATAAAAAAGCAGAAAAAGTACATTCAGTGTTTGAAAAAATATATAAACGATACGATAAAATGAATTCTATTATTTCTTTCAAGCGACATAAAGCTTGGAGGAAAGATGTGATGAAACGAATGGACGTAAAAGAAGGCGCATCATGTCTAGATGTTTGTTGTGGAACAGGAGACTGGGCAATAGCATTATCTGAGGCTGTCGGGGAAAAAGGATCAGTAATCGGTTTAGACTTTAGTAAAAACATGTTATCTGTCGGTAAGGAAAAAGTAGAGGAAGAAGGTATTAAAAATATTACATTCATCCACGGAGATGCCATGCAGCTTCCTTTTGAAGATAATACGTTTGATTATGTGACAATCGGCTTCGGATTAAGAAATGTTCCCGACTACAATCAAGTGTTAAAAGAAATGTATCGAGTTGTAAAAAATGATGGCATCGTCGTTTGTTTAGATACCTCACAACCGACGTTACCAATCTTTAAACAAATTTATTTTTTCTATTTCGAAAAAATAATGCCCCTTTTCGGCAAGCTCTTTGCTAAAAGCTATGATGAATATATGTGGTTAAATGAATCTACGAGAAATTTTCCAAACAAAGAGAAGCTTAAACAAATGTTTGAAGATGTAGGCTTTAAAAATGTACAAGTTAAAGGATATGTTTTAGGTGCAGCTGCGATGCATTTAGGTGAAAAAAAGTAATTTTATAAGGTGAACAATATGAATTTAACAGTATCGATGTCAGAAATGAATAAAGATATATCGCTCATCGAAGAACGAATTAGAGAAGTAACTTTGACGGATAATGATATGATTCAATCTGTTTCTAATCATCTATTAGATGCGGGTGGTAAACGAATTCGGCCTATTTTTGTTTTAATTGCTTCTCAGTTCGGTAAAGTTAATAAAGAGCTTATTATTAATGTTGCAGTTGCACTTGAGCTTATACATATGGCTTCCTTAGTTCACGACGATATCATTGATCATGCGACAATAAGACGGGGAAGACCGACAGTAAATAAACGGTGGGATAATGGGACGGCCCTTTATACAGGCGATTTTATTTTTGCAAGAACATTAGAATTGTTAAAGCCGTTTAAAAATGATCGATTACATCAAGTGCTATCAAATACGATGCATGAATTATGTATCGGAGAAATTGAACAAATCCGTGATAAATATCAAATGAATCAAAGTTTACTCACTTATTTTAGACGGATTAAAAGAAAAACAGCATTACTCATTGCTTCTAGTACAGAGATGGGCGCCTTAGCAGCAAATGTTAACGAAAAAGATGTTCAACTCCTTAAAAAATATGGCTACTATATTGGGATGTCGTATCAAATCATCGATGATATTTTAGACTTTACATCAACCGAAGAAGAACTCGGTAAGCCAGTCGGAAGTGATTTATTGTATGGTCATTTAACCTTACCTGCTTTATTAGCTTGTGAAGATGAGACGATTTACCATTCGATTAAAGCCTATTTCAAAAATCCGAATAGTGAAGCTTATGAATTTAAAATCAAACAAATTATTAAACGCATTAAACAATCAGATGCGATTAAAGAAGCTTACAATTATTCTCAAGCATACTTAGAAAAGGCTAATAAAGTGTTAAAAAAGCTTCCTACGAACGGTGCTAAAGAAAGTTTACAACAAATAGCGACTTATTTAAGCCAGCGAAAGTATTAAAACATATTAAAATTTGTATTTTAATTCATTATTTGATAAACTTTTTACGGTCGAATTAAAGAATGAGGTAGAGGTGACAAGATCAATGGAAAAAACATTTATTATGGTTAAGCCTGATGGTGTTCAAAGAGGTTTAATCGGAGACATTGTGTTACGATTCGAGAAAAAAGGGTTCCAATTAAAAGGTGCAAAATTAATGCAAATTTCAGAGGAACTCGCCCAAGAGCATTATGGAGAACATAAAGACAAACCATTTTTCGGCGAGCTCGTTGACTTTATTACATCTGGTCCTGTATTTGCAATGGTATGGGAAGGTGAAAATGTCATCGCAACAGCTCGAAAAATGATGGGTGCGACTAACCCTTCCGAATCTGATGTCGGCACAATTCGTGGTGACTACGGTTTAACAGTTGGAAAAAACATTATTCACGGCTCAGATTCTGAACAGTCAGCTAAACGTGAAATCGGTCTATTTTTCAATGAAAATGAATTAATAGACTATAAAAAAGATGCTGATCAGTGGATTTATTAAAGAATGATAAAAAGGTCTTGTGTTAATTAAAATAGCACAAGGCTTTTTTATTACATGCTATATAGAGATGGATTCCTAATTATGGTTCACTTATAATAGAGCTAGTACATACTAGGGAGAGAGATAGATGAGTGATGGATATGAAAGATTTGTCCAGTTAGTTAAAAATAAATCAAACATCGATTTATCACTATATAAAGAAAGGCAAATGCGGAGAAGGTTAACATCATTAAGAGAGAAACGAGGCTATGCTAATTTTGAAGATTATTTTAAAGCATTAGATCGGGATGACCATTTATTTAATGAATTCCTTGATCGAATGACGATTAATGTATCAGAATTTTATCGAAACTATAGTCGTTGGGAAGTTTTAAAAAACGATGTTATCCCGGAATTATTAAATAAAAATGAACCTTTGAAAATATGGAGCGCTGCCTGTTCAACAGGGGAAGAGCCGTATACGCTAGTCATGCTGTTAAGTGATTTTCTTCCGTTGAATCAAATCAATATTTTAGCGACTGATATTGATGAGAACGCGATCCAACGCGCAAAGATGGGGGTTTATCCCGAGCGTTCGATTAAAGAATTACCCCTTGATAAAAGAAATAAATATTTTGAAGAGAAAAATGATTTATTTTACATATCAGATGATATTAAAAAGCGTGTCACTTTTAAAAAGCACAATTTACTGACAGACAAATATGAATCTAATTTTGATTTAATTGTTTGTCGGAACGTCCTCATTTATTTTACTGAGGAAGCGAAAAAAGAAATTTACACACGCTTTTCTAATTCATTAAAGCTAGATGGCGTATTATTCGTCGGTAGTACGGAGCAAATATTCAATCCTGCTGAGTACAATTTCGAAGTGATTCAAACATTTTTTTATAAACGAATTAACAAGTAATTGAGGTGTTTTCATGAGATATTTAACTGCTGGAGAGTCTCACGGCAAGCAACTTACGACGATTGTCGAAGGAATTCCTGCCCATTTGAAAATCGATCGGAAAGTTATTGATGAGTCGTTATTACGTCGTCAAGATGGCTATGGCCGTGGCCGGAGAATGAAAATCGAAAAAGATTTAGTCGATATAACGAGTGGTGTTCGTCACGGTTATTCGATGGGCTCACCGATTACATTAATTATTAATAACGATGATTATAAAAATTGGCAAGATATTATGGGGATTGACCCAATTAATGATGATGAACATATTAGACGGCAAGTCACTAAGCCGAGACCAGGCCATGCCGATTTAAATGGTGCATTAAAATATAACCATCGTGATATGCGTAATATTCTTGAAAGATCCTCTGCAAGAGAGACAGCAGCAAGAGTTTCAGCCGGTGCCGTTGCTAAAATTTTGTTAGAAGAGCTAGGTATAAAAGGAATAGGTTATGTTAAACAAATTTATAACGTGATATCAGAAGACCAACCAAATCTTTCAATTGATGAAAAAATTAAAATTTCAAATGAATCTCCTGTTAGAACATTAGATCAAAATAAAGAAAAAGAAATGATGGATGCGATTGATCAAGCGAAAGCAGACGGGGATTCAATAGGAGGTATTGTTGAAGTTTATGTTGAAGGTGTTCCAGCAGGGATTGGCTCCCACGTCCATTACGATCGAAAGTTAGATGGACGACTGGCTGGTTCTGTCATGAGTATTAATGCTTTTAAAGGGGTCGAAATCGGCATTGGATTTGACGCGGCAAAGAGACGCGGGAGTGAAACCCATGACGAAATCGGTTATGATGAAAATAATGGATATTACAGAAAATCAAATCATCTCGGTGGCTTTGAAGGTGGGATGTCAACAGGAATGCCGCTCGTTGTTAAAGGGGTTATGAAGCCGATCCCGACATTGTACAAGCCATTAGATAGTGTCGATATAAATACGAAAGAACCTTTTAAAGCTAGCATTGAACGCTCGGATGCTTGTGCTGTTCCTGCTGCAGCGGTTGTGATGGAGCATGTCGTCCTATGGGAAATAGCGAAAGCCATTTTAGAACAATTTCCTGCGGATACGATGGATGATCTCCGCACTTCCTTTAATGCCTATAAAGAAAGGATTCGTTCATTTTGATTCATGAAATAAACGTAAAAGCATTAAATAGAAATTATCCGATTTATATCGGTGAAAATTTACGATTTAATTTATATGAATTGATTAAGCCCTTCCAATTTTCAAAAGCTTTTATTTTAACGGATGATCATGTCGAAAAGCTTTATTTAAAAGACGTCATTCAATCATTAGATAAAAATATGCATTACGATTATTACGTCATGAAACATGGAGAGTCATCTAAATCATTTAAAACGTATATCGATATTCAAACGAATCTTTTAAATCATCAATATGACCGCGACGGAGTGATTATCGCTTTAGGTGGTGGGGTTGTTGGGGATATAGGAGGTTTTATCGCATCGACTTATATGCGTGGCATTGGCTTCATTCAAATGCCGACAACACTTCTCGCTCATGATAGTAGTATCGGCGGGAAAGTGGCAATCAATTTAAACGAAACGAAAAATATCATCGGCTCCTTTTATCCACCACATGCTGTCATTTATGATACAAATACATTAAAAACATTAGATGAACAACAGAAAAGATCAGGATTTGCGGAAATGATTAAGCATGGATTTTTAGCAGATGAAACTTTTTTAGCTCAGCTTAAAAATAAAATGGATGAACGAATTCATATTGAAACCGATTCATTTTTACCGTTACTAAAACAATCGATAGAAATTAAACAAACGTTAATTGAAACGGACGAAAGGGAAAATAATGTACGGAAGTTTTTAAACCTTGGTCACACACTCGGCCATGCTGTTGAAGCAACGATGTATAACGAGTACACCCACGGGGAATGTGTCATGTACGGATTATTATTTGCTCTTTACGTCTCCGATCAACAAAACGATGCTTCTTTTCTGTTAACCGATGATTTGTTAGCTTGGATTCGTCGATTAAATTATCCAATTGCCGCAATTAATGAACAATTAAATCGTGATCAAGTCATTAATAAAATGTTAAAGGATAAAAAAAATAAGCAAAATCATATACAGTTCGTTTTACTAAAAAACATTGGGAAGCCGTATATGGCACCATTTCAACGTGATCAAATCAAACAATTGCTCGCAGACTTTCAAACATATTTAAAAATGAACGGGGTAGCTCAATGAAAAATTTAGACATTAAGCACAGTGGAATGAATGGAGAAATTGAAGTACCAGGGGATAAGTCCATTTCCCATCGAGCGATAATTTTCGGTTCGATTGCCCGCGGTGAAACAACGATAACTAACTTTTTAACATCTGAGGACTGCATGCGTACGGTCAATGCATTTAGACAATTTGGAGTCGACATTGAACTAGACGAAAATAAAGTAACGATTCGAAGTGAAGGAATCGATCATTTCAAACAGCCGAAAGAACCGATTTATCTTGGTAATTCTGGTACGACAGCCCGACTCATTTTAGGAGTTTGTGCGACTTTACCATTTTCTGTTCAACTCGTTGGGGATGAATCATTAAATAAAAGACCAATGAAACGAGTTATTGAGCCTCTTGAAAAAATGGGAGCACAATTCCACAGTCAAAATAGTTTATTGCCAATGACAGTTGAGGGACGTTCATTATTACCGATTCAATATGATTTAAACGTTCCAAGTGCCCAAGTGAAATCAGCAATTATATTAGCTAGCCTTTTTACAAAAGGAGAAACCGTTATTCTAGAAAAAGCAACGACTAGAGATCATACCGAAAGAATGATTCCTCTTTTTAACGGTGACATTAAAAAGAGTCAAAAATCATTAATCGTAAGTGGAAAGCAACAATTGTCAGGGGCAACCATTGATATTCCTGGTGATTTTTCATCCGCGGCATTTTTCATAGTAGGTGCGATTATAACCGAAGGCAGTTATATAACGATTAAAAATGTTAGTCTAAACCCAACTAGAACTGGATTATTAACGGTATTAAAACGAATGGGTGCTCAAATTGAAACGGAAATTACAAGCTTCATCGGTGACGAACCTGTAGGAACAATCGTCGCAAAACATTCTAAGCTTACACCGACAACTATTGATGAAGAAGAAGTTCCGTTAATGGTTGATGAAATTCCTTTATTAGCTCTTGCTGCAACTCAAGCAAAAGGCGAAATGATCATTGATCATATAAAAGAATTAAGGATTAAAGAAACTGACCGAATTAAGGCAACGGTCAATATATTAAAAAGTCTTAATGGTAATATTGAAGAGGATGGGGATCGAATTAAAATAACTGGAACATCGCAGTTAAAAGGTTCACATGTTGAATCATACAACGACCATCGCATGGCTATGATGACAACTGTTGCCTCACTCATTGCCGATGGGCCAGTTTCTATTTCGAATTATTCTTGCATTAATATTTCTTACCCAAATTTTTTAAATGATTTAAATAAACTTGTAGCTGCAAACGAGTGAATAGGAGGATTGTGAATGGGTCCGATTCCAGAGGCGTTAGAACTTTTTGAAAATGGAAAAGTGACGGAGGCCGTTGAGCTTTTAATGACAGAAGTCAGTGAAGTGAGTGAACAAGAACAATTTGCAATCGGGGAGCTTTTACATAGCTGGGGTTTTTTAAATGAAGCTGCTTCGGTGTTTAATGACTTATTAACGGCAAACGAAGATGATCATGAAGTGAAATTTATGCTCGCAGACATTTATATCGATTTAGAAGAGGATGAAAAAGCGTTACAGTTAATTGAAGATATCGATCCAGAAGATCCAGATTATGTACGAGCATTAGTCGTTTTAGCTGATATATATGAGCAACAAGGGCTTTATGAAGTTTCCGAGCAAAAATTACTGCAAGCCCAACGAATAGCCCCTAAAAACGAAGCCATCGATCTAGCATTAGCCGAATTATATTTTCACGTCGGCGATTTTTCTAACGCAATTTATTATTATGAAAAAGTAAAACATTTAGCCGACCAATTCCCATTTGTAAACATACAAGAACGGCTTGCCGAAAGCTATTCTTCGATTGGAAAATGGGAAGAAGCATTAGAACAATATAAGCAATTAGATCTAGAACATCCAGATGAATTATTTAAATATGGCTATACTGCTTTTCAATTGAAAAGGTTTGATATTGCGATAAAAGTATGGGAAGATTTAATTAAATATGATAAAGATTATACGAGTGTTTACCCTTATTTAGCACAAGCTTATGAAGAAGAAGGTCTAATAAAAGAAGCGAATAATGTATTAAAAAATGGCTTGCAATTTGATGAATATAACATTGAGCTTTATATGACATTAGCGAAAAACGAAATTAAATTAAAACGTATTGATGAAGCGAAATCTTATTTGAAAGAAGCAATTGCATTAGATCCAGGTTATGAAGATGCAATCGAGCAGTTAATAACGCTCTATTTTTCACATGATGAATTTGAAGAGGCGAAGGATTTAATTGAAGAGTTAATGAAATTTAAACCGTATCCTAATTTATTAGATTGGCGGTTAGCTCAAGTTTATGAGGAGCTTGAATTGTTTGATAAAGCAAATACATTTTATGAAAAAGCAGCACTTGTTTTTAATAATGACCCTTCCTTTCAAAAAGAGTATGGATTTTTTTTAGTGGAAGAGGGTAAATATAAAGAAGCAAAACAGCTACTACAATCGTATTTAAAAAGTCATCCTGAAGATGAGGATGTTTATGACTATTTAAACCGATTAATAGGGGAAGATGAATAGGTGAGATGAATGGACATTAGCTTAAATAAAAAACGGCGATTCATCTATTGGTTTTTATCAAATCATCAATTCAATCAGAGAGAAGTCGTTTGGCTATTACAATACGTCATGAAACGCGACTATTTATTAAAGCAAATTCATTTCGTTTACGAAGCTCATCTATGTCCTAGAAGTATCATTTTATCAACTGTGACGGATGAAAAACGACCGTTTAGATTTTATAAAAATCATATCGTTACGACGGATGTCGAAAAAGCGTTTCATGATATTCGCTTGAATCCAGAAGAAGCTATTTATTTTGAATGTATATATGAAGACGTAAGGAAATCTCTCATGTATGCATCTGTTTTAGAAGATAATCCGTATTTACCAGATGATTATTATTTAAACAACGAAGATTTCACTCAATTAGAAAAAATGTTAACTAAAAAAACGGTACAGTTTGAAATTAAACAGTTAAAACGAAAAATTGATACAGCTTTAGATGAAGGAAATGAAGAAGATTTTCTTAAATACGCTGAACATTTACGTCATATACAACAAAAAGAGAAATAGGGGCGACTAACGATGAAATGGAGAACAAATGATATAAAACAATATGTCCAAGCAAAAGAGTATATTGATACAGCACTTATTCCGTTAATTCCGTTTTCGTTAAGTAATGATCAGCAAATAAAAGAGTTAGTCTTTCAAAAAGAACTAATGGACGTTTATGTGAATCATATCGAACAACAGTTAAAAGGCCGCATATTTCTTTTACCTGAATATTACTACTTAAAAGATGACAAAATAAATGAAGAGCTAACT
Source organism: uncultured Bacillaceae bacterium (assembly GCA_937983065.1). Taxonomy (GTDB): domain Bacteria; phylum Bacillota; class Bacilli; order Bacillales; family Alkalibacillaceae; genus CALKAL01. The sequence goes on from CALKAL010000163.1 coordinate 12,067, forward strand.
AAACTTAATCGATTTACGAAACACGTTCATAATCAACCATTTAAATATACATTTTTAATCACCTTTGATCGCGAATGGCGAAAAGTGATTAAAGAGTTAGATGATGTTGAATTATTATGGATTCCTAGTATGAAGGAGGGGGATTTATCACAAAAAGAAACACAAAAAATGATTCAATCTCAAGTAAAAGAAATTGAACAATTGATCATGGATAGTTGGAATTAAATTTAATTATGACATTTTTTCATCAAAACATTGTTTTTATTGACCAGTTTCTCGGTTTACGCTATCATTGTATTGTCCTAATAAATATGTAAAACAGCTTTACCCTGTTCGTTTTTAACTGAATGGATAGAGGGGGGAAAAACATGAGCGATAAAAAGCATAATGAAGTTACACGACGTCAATTTTTAAACTACACACTAATGGGTGTTGGTGGATTCATGGGTGCAGCCGTGTTAGCACCGATGGTTGGATTTGCTATCGACCCATTACTTAAAGGTGAAAAAGAATCGGATTTCGTTTACATCATGGATGTTGATGAAATCACAAATGAACCACAACGAAAAACATTCGTTATTGATCAAGTTGATGGTTGGTATGAATCACAAGTTGAACGTACTGCGTGGATTTACAAAAATAATAATGGAGACATATTAGCCTTATCACCAGTATGTACCCATTTAGGTTGTACTGTTGACTGGAACTCAAATGCGGATTTTCCGAATGAGTTCTTTTGCCCATGTCATTTTGGACGTTTTGACAGTAATGGTGTGAATATTGCAGGTACGCCACCTACAGAGCCACTCCATCAATATGAATATCAAATTACAGACGGTAAATTATATTTATCTGGAAAATCGAACCCTAGAGAGGAGGCGTAATATAAAATGATTAGCAAAATTTATGATTGGATTGATGAACGTCTTGATATTACGCCGATGTGGCGGGATATTGCAGATCATGAAGTTCCTGAACACGTTAATCCAGCGCACCATTTTTCAGCGTTTGTATACTGTTTTGGTGGATTAACTTTCTTTGTAGTAGTTATTCAAGTACTATCTGGTATGTTTTTAACAATGTACTATGTTCCGGATATCGAGAACGCATTCCAATCCGTAAAATATTTACAGTCACAAGTAGCCCATGGTCAACTTGTTCGAGGGATGCACCACTGGGGAGCAAGTGTTGTTATCGTAATGATTTTCTTACATACATTACGAGTCTTTTTCCAAGGTGCTTACAAGAAACCTCGTGAGTTAAACTGGGTTGTTGGTGTCTTATTATTTTTCTGTATTTTAGGTTTAGGATTCACAGGTTATTTACTACCGTGGGATAACAAAGCGTTTTTCGCAACTCAAGTTGGACTAGAAATTGCTGAAAGTATTCCATTTATCGGTACGGAAATAAAAACATTATTAGCTGGTGACCCAGAAATCGTCGGTGCGCAAACATTAACACGATTCTTTGCAATCCATGTGTTCTTCTTACCAGCAGCCTTATTCGTTTTAATGGCAATTCACTTTATTATGATTCGAAGACAAGGTATTTCTGGACCACTATAAGATTTGCATACTGAATTTTTATAACTGTAGAAGGAGGGAACACATTTGCGTAGAGGAAAAGGGTTAAAATTTGTTGGTGACTCCCGTGTTATTGATAAGGAAACCCGCGATAAAATACCTAAAGATTATTCAGAATATCCAGGAAGAACTGAGGCTTTTTGGCCGAACTTCTTACTTAAAGAATGGTTAGTTGGATCTGTTTTCTTAATTGGGTTTTTATGTTTAGTTGCAGCGGCACCTTCACCGCTTGAGCAACAGGCTGACCCGAATAACGCAGCATATATTCCGCTACCAGACTGGTATTTCTTGTTTTTATATGAGTTATTAAAGTACAATTACGCATCAAATGACTATATCGTCATTGGTACGATGGTCATTCCAGGCTTAGCGTTTGGAGCTTTATTATTAGCACCATTTTTAGATAAAGGACCAGAACGTCGCTTAACACGCCGTCCAATTGCTTCTTCATTAATGTTGTTAGCAGTTGCATCAGTCATTTGGTTAACATATGAATCCGTTGCATCAACTGACTGGGAAGCTCGCGCGGAGTATTCTGTGACGAATGAAGCGCCACAGCTTGAGGTCGATACATCTGATCCAGGATATGAAGTTTATCAGGCAAACTGTTTAAGCTGTCATGGTGATGCTTTGCAAGGAAATGCACCTGTAGGACCTCCATTAGTTGAGATTACTTATGAGCCAGAGGCCATTAAGGAAATAGCAATTAACGGAATCGGTGAAATGCCTGCTGGACTTTTCCAAGGTACTGATGAAGAATTAGATCTTTTAGCAGAATTTATTTATTCAACAGTAAACCAAGGTGAAGGCGGAGCATCTGAAACTGGAGATGACACTGAAGAATAACTTTAAAAGCTGACTTTACTTAAGTCAGCTTTTTCTATATTTAATTTAGGTGATGCTGATGATGAGATTTATATTAATGGACAAACGTTTTCTTTTAATACTATTCGTTATTAACCTTTTCGGAACGATTTACGGTTATATGTGGTACGAATCGCAGCTTAGAAGTACCCCTACAATATTTATACCTTTCGTTCCCGATAGCCCGACCGCCTCACTTTTTTTCGTCATCGTATTAATTGGTTTTTTACTTAATAAAAACTTTAAATATTTTGAAGCGTTAGCGATGTTAACATTATTTAAATATGGTGTTTGGGCAGTCGTTATGAATTTACTTACTTTCATGAAGGGCGTACCAGTTACACCAGCTGCTTTAATGTTGATCGTTTCTCATGGTGCAATGGCCATTCAAGCATTACTTTATTCGCCATTTTTTAAAATAGAAACGAGACATTTAGTGTTCGCAGCCATTTGGACGTTACATAATGATGTGATTGATTATGTCTATGGAATGATGCCACGATATTATACGTTAACGCAACATATGAATGAAATTGGGTATTTCACGTTTTGGCTAAGCTTACTTTCGATATTCTTAGTGTATCGATTTGGAATGAACCATCGAACTGAAAAGCTGTCGTAAGCATATGATATGTTAAATGCTTACGAGGGGATGAAAGTATGCTCATACTCACAACGACAGCGATTGATGAATCGGTATGGTCTGGGTTTATTGCTACGATTATCCTTGTTTCTTCAATAATTTTCACAACATTATTTTATGTGGCTTGGCAAAAATATAAAGAAGATAAAAAATCAGATGAAAGCAAACAAATTGACGTAGATAAAAAAGGTAAATAAAATTATATATAGGGAGACCTTTTTAAAAATTGGAGGAATACAACATGACAATTGGCACAGCTTTAATCTATTTTTTAATTCTTTTAATTGTCCCGTTATGGGCTAGTAATAAAGTGCAAAGAACATATAAAAAACATATGAAAATACCGAATTCATCTCATATGACGGGTGCAGAGGTCGCTCGTAAAATTTTGAATGAAAACGGTTTATATGACGTTAGAATTGAAGAGACTAAAGGAGTTTTATCCGATCATTATGACCCAAGATCTAAAGTTGTTCGGCTTTCCTCAAATAATTACCACGGTCACTCCCAAGCGGCAGCAGCTGTTGCCGCCCATGAAGTAGGACATGCTATTCAAGATGCGGAAGACTATAGTTTTTTACGGTTTAGACATGCTTTGGTACCAGTAGCGAGTCTTGGTTCCAATATGTCGTATTTTTTAATTTTTATTGGCTTAATTTTAGGGGCAACGAATTTGTTTATTGTCGGAATTGTTTTAATGGCATTTGCCGTATTGTTTCAGCTTGTTACATTACCCGTCGAATTTAATGCTTCCAATCGGGCGATGGCTCAATTAGTTTCAACAGGTGTTATTACAAGCTCAGAAACAAGACCGACGAAAAAAGTGTTAGATGCAGCTGCTTTAACGTATGTTGCAGCAGCCGTTGTTGCGCTAATGGAGCTATTACGATTCATTATGTTATTTTTAGCGGCGAATAGAGATTAAAATGATAAAGAATAAACCCTAGCCAATGGATAACTACTTATCCAATAGAGTAGGGTTTATTTTTTATATTAGTGCGTGATGATGTAGTAAATAATTATAATTATTCAACCGTTCCATATGTTACTCTAGCCTTATTATTGGATCGGTTTTTTATTTTCATCTAAAGTAAATCCTTCACCTAACACTTCATGAACCGTAATCATTGAGACGAAAGCGTGGGGATCAATTTCATTAATAATATTTTTCAATTTAACAATCTCGTTTCGGCCAACGACACAATATAACACTTTCCGTTCTTCCCCAGTATAACTACCACTTCCGTGTAATACTGTCACACCGCGTCCCATTTGACTAATAATCGCATTGGACATTTCTTTATTTTTATCGGTTACAATCATCGTTCCCCGAGCAGCATACTGACCTTGCTGGATAAAGTCAATCACTCTTGCCCCAATAAAGACGGCTACTAACGTATACATTCCCTCAATTTCACTTAAATAAAACACAACTGAGGCAACTATAACGATCGCATCGAAGAGAAACATCGTTCGTCCCATACTCCAACCGACATATTTATTAACGAGTCGTGCAATAATATCAACGCCACCTGTTGTGCCACCGTAACGAAATATAATTCCTAAACCGACGCCGATAAATGTACCAGCAAATAGTGCTGCTAATGTCATATCATTTTGGAGTGAAAATTGAAACGGATAATATTGAAAAATCCATAAAAAAATCGATACTGCAACCGTACCGATTACGGTATATATAAATGTTAGTCTACCGAGCAATTTCCAACCAATTAAAAAGACAGGGATGTTCAATACTAAGTTCATAACACCTGGATCCCAAGAAAATAAGAAATATAATAAGAGCGTAATTCCAGTAAATCCACCTTCAGCCAAATTATTTTGCATATTTATATTCACAATACCGAAAGAAAAAATGGCTGCGCCGAGTAATATAAAACAAATATTTTTAAATTGTATTCCGAACATAAGCTTAACCTCCATACTTTACTACCTCACATATTATAGTCTATATGTATGATCCCCTTCAACCGTATAGCGTCAATAATTTGTCAAAAAGTTTAATTTTAGCTAACATGAAACTATACAAAAAGAAGGTGATGAAGTGAATCAAACAAAAGAAATGCAAAAACGTGTCGATCAATTTATCAATCAATTTGAAGAAGGTTATTTTTCACCTTTAGCAATGATGGCCAGATTAACGGAAGAGGTCGGTGAATTAGCACGGGAAATTAATCACCAATACGGAGAAAAAAAGAAAAAAATTTCTGAACGAGAAAAGTTAATTGAAGAGGAAATAGGTGATGTTTTATTCGTCCTCATTACATTTTGTAATTCATTAAATATCGATTTATATGATGCCTTTGATAGAAGCATGTCTAAAATAGAAAAGCGGGATCAAAACCGATTTACTAGAAAGAATGGTGAGTAACAATCATGAAAGAAACAATCAATATTATATTAGCTGGACCTCGAGGAAAAATGGGACAAGAAGCCTTAAAAATGATTGAATCAGTCGATCATTTCCATTTAGTTGGCTGTATTGATCGAATAAACGATGGTAAATCGATTAAAGATATTTCAAATTTACCTTCAATCGATTCACCAATTTATACCGATCCAGTTGAAGCTTTTGAACGGGTTAATGCCGATGTTCTTATTGATTTGACAAACCCGTCATCAGGCTTTCAACATACGAAATTAGCGTTACTCCATCATGTAAGGCCCGTTGTTGGGACGTCTGGTTTTTCTACAGAGCAATTAAATGAATTAAAAGCTTTAAGTGCCAAACAAAATACAGGTGTTGTTATTGCGCCGAATTTTGCGATCGGAGCCGTTTTAATGATGAAATTTTCACAAATGGCAGCGCAATTTTTCAATCATGTCGAAATTATCGAAACCCATCATGACGAGAAATTGGACGCCCCGTCTGGAACAGCTGTTAAAACAGCACAATTAATACAGCAGGCTAGAAATTCTTTTCAACAAGGTCATAATCAAGAAGAGGAAGTCATCCCTCACGCTCGAGGTGCGAATTTTGACGGATTCCGTATTCATAGTGTGAGATTACCTGGGTTTGTCGCTAAACAAGATGTTATATTCGGCGAAAAAGGGCAAAGATTGACGATTACCCATGAATCAACGGACCGTGCATCTTTTATGAGCGGTGTCAAATTCGCGGTTGAACAAGTTATTTTAAAAGATGAATACGTTTACGGTTTAGAAAATTTAATCGAAGAATAGGATCGATTTGACAAAGAACGAACAATCTTTTAAATAATAAATGCACTTCACATATTTTGTTTGAAAGACGGAGGAGAAAATGACGAAAAAAATAGGGATTGTATGTTATCCTACAGTTGGTGGGTCTGGTGTTGTTGCAACAGAATTAGGCATTCAATTAGCCGAAAAAAATTACGAAATTCATTTTATTTCAACGACCTTACCCTTTCGCTTAAAAAAATTGTATCCAAATATTTATTATCACGAGGTAGAAGTGGCCAATTATCCTGTATTTAAACACCCGCCATACGATTTATCGTTAGCTAATAAAATTGCTGAGGTCATTAATCGGGAAGATTTAGACATCATTCACGCGCATTATGCGATTCCTCATGCGATTTGTGCTATTTTTGCTAAGCAAATGACAAAAAAAGATGTCAAAATTGTAACGACTTTACATGGTACGGATATTACCATTCTTGGAGTTGACGAAAGTCTACATGAAATGGTCCGTTATGCGATAGACGAATCGGACGGAGTAACGGCGGTTTCAAATAGTTTGAGAGAACAGACAATTGACGTATTCCAAACGAATAAACCAATTGAAGTGATTTACAATTTTATCGATCCAAATGATAATAAAGAAAAAGATCATACGATTGATTTGAAACAGCAATTTAATATTCAAAGTGATGAAAAAGTTTTAATACATATATCTAATTTTCGAAAAGTTAAACGTGTTGATGATGTAGTTAATGTTTTTAAACAGGTAAATGAGCAAATCAAGTCAAAATTACTACTCGTCGGTGACGGGCCAGAATATAAGCGAATTTATAAACTCGTCCATCAATTACAAATCGAAGACGATGTAATTTTTCTCGGTCGACAAAATAATATTCACGATTTATTGTCGATTAGTGATTTAATGCTCTTACTATCTGATAAAGAAAGCTTTGGCTTAGTATTATTAGAAGCAATGATTAGTGGCGTGCCTTGTATCGGAACAAATGTCGGGGGGATCCCAGAAGTCATTCAACATGGGGAAGATGGGTTTATTTGTGAAGTTGGCCAACTTGATGAAATAACTGAAAAAGCTTTACTACTATTAACGGATCAACAATTATGGAGCCGTTTTTCGAATCAAGCGAGGCACAATGCAACGAATAAATTCCATGCGAATAAAATTGTTGCCGAATACGAAAAATTATATGAAAAATTATTAAAGGATTAAGGGTGGACCATATGTTGCATGAACGATTCCAACAAGCTGAAAATGTGATGAACACATTAATGGATCACGGCTTTGAATGCTATTTCGTTGGCGGATCTGTTAGAGATTTTCTTTTAAATTTACCGATTAGAGATGTCGATATTGCAACAAACGCAAAACCAGAAGATATGATCCGTATATTTCCGCGTACTGTTCCAGTTGGAATTGACCATGGCACAGTATTAATCTTAGATAATAATAACGCTTTTGAAGTGACGACCTATCGGATTGAAGATGATTATGATGATTTTCGCCATCCGAATCGAGTTGAATTCGTTAATGATATTACGTTAGATTTAAGCCGAAGAGATTTCACGATTAATGCAATGGCGATGGATATGAAGGGGCGGATTATCGACCCTTTTGACGGGCAAAAAGATTTGAAATTAAAAAAAATTAAAACAGTAGGCTCTGCTGAAAATCGGTTCAATGAGGATCCATTACGTATGCTCCGTGGATTGCGTTTTACGAGTCAACTCGGATTTAACCTTGATGAAGAAATTATAGAGAGTATACAATCAAATTATGTGCTTCTTGAGCATATTTCTGTTGAACGAATCACAGAGGAATTAATTAGATTATTTGCGGGTCCTTTTAATAGATCTTCTTTGCCTTTAATGTTAGATACAAACATTTATTTAGCTTTACCGATCTTTAAAAATGACCAACTTTTAATAAAGAAAATAATAAGTACAATAAACCGGCCCATTGAAGAGCCAGCTTTACTCATTGCCTTATTCCACTTGATTGACCCGTCTGTATCAATTAGAGAATGGGCGCTACAATATAAATTATCAAACACTATCAAAAAAGGAGCGATTCATCTAGTTCATTCGTATTTAAAATATAACGAACACGGATTAACTAATGAGGTAATTTATCATCTGAAAAAACAGTGGTTAATCCCTTTTTCCCAATTAGTCGAGATGATTGATCAAAAATTGTTTAATCAAGATAAACTATTAATGAAATATGATCAATTGCCGATAAAAAATAGAAATGAATTAGTAATTACTGGTGATGATTTTTTAAAGTGGTTCCCGAACAAAAAGAGGGGGAAATGGGTAGGGGATATGTTGAACAAAGTCGAAGCTCTAGTTGTAGAAAATAAATTATTAAATGATTATAAGGCGATTGAAGGCGTGGTGAAAACATGGTCGATACCCGACAAAAAATAATTCGTTTACTTTCTAATGATGGTAAGCGTTATATATCGGGGCAAGATTTATCCAATAAATTGAATATATCCCGGTCTGCTGTTTGGAAGCATATGAACGAATTAAAAAAAGAAGGCTATAACATCGAGGGCATTACGAATAAAGGTTATCGTATCATTGCTACACCAAATAAATTATCAGAGCATGCAATCGTATCACAGTTACAAACCGAATCAATCGGAAGAAATATTCATTTATATGATGAAGTCGATTCTACACAAATTATCGGGCATGAACGGGCTCGAAAAGGTGATCCACATGGCACGGTGATTATTGCAAGAAAACAGACAAAAGGAAGAGGACGACTTCAAAGGCATTGGCAGTCATCAAGCAATCAAGGTCTTTGGTTTAGTACTATATTAAGGCCTGATCAATTAACTCCAAATCAAGCACCACAGCTTACATTAGTTGCTGCCGTTGCATTAGCGAGCTTTCTTAAAAAATTAAATATAAATGCGCAAATTAAATGGCCGAACGACATCTTCGTAAATGGGAAGAAATTAGCTGGAATTTTAACGGAAATGCAAGCTGAACAAGATTCAATCGATTACATACTACTAGGCATTGGACTTAATGTCAGTCAAAAAATAGATGATTTCAATGAAACAATTAAAGATAAAGCAACATCTCTTTATTTAGAAACTAATCTGATACATAATATAAATGATTTGTATCATCACATATTTTATCATTTAGAGGAGAAATATAACCTTTTTCTAAACGAAGGTTTCTCAAAAATAAAAACATTATGGGAAAACCAAGCGTACAAAATGAATGAATGGATTACTGTTAAAACGAAAGACACGTTTAAAGCAAAGTTAATCGGTATTCATGAAGACGGTGCTTTAATAGTTGAAGATGAGCAACAAAATGAACATATATGTTATTCAGCAGAAATTTTATGGTAGGAGGTATTGAATCAATGAAAACAAGAAGAACGTTTGAAAAAATGAAGCGAGAAAAAGAAAAAATTGTGATGGTGACTGCATATGACTACCCAGCAGCGAAATTAAGCGAACAAGCAGGTGTTGATTTAATTTTAGTCGGTGATAGTTTAGGGAATGTCGTCTTAGGTTATGATACGACAATTCCAGTAACTGTCGATGATATGATTCATCACGGAAAAGCCGTCAAACGAGGAGCAACGGATACGTTTACAGCGGTTGATATGCCATTTATGTCTTTCCATATATCAATGGAGGATACGCTAAAAAATGCTAAAAGAATTTATCAGGAAACAGGATGCCAAGCATTAAAGCTTGAAGGTGGTAAAGAAGTTGTACCTATTATAAAAACGTTAACTGAAGCTGGCATTCCAGTTATAGCTCATGTTGGACTTACACCACAGACTGTTAATGTGGCAGGTGGCTACCGAGTTCATGGGAAGTCAGATGAAGAGGCAAAACGTTTAATCGACGATGCAAAGGCGGTAGAAGAAGCTGGAGCTATTGCGTTAGTTTTAGAATGTGTCCCAGAAAAATTAGCTGAAATAATAACGGAAGAACTAACGATACCGACTATTGGCATCGGTGCAGGAAAATTTACAGATGGTCAAGTGCTCGTTTTTCACGACGTGATGCAATATGGCGTTGATCGACTAGCGAAATTCGTAAAACCTTATGCAAATTTCAATGAAACGGGAAGAGAAGGACTAAAAACATATATTGACGAAGTGAAAAATGGACAATTTCCAACCGAAGAGTATACGTATTCCATTGATGAGGAAACGTTAAAAGGGTTGTACGGAGGCTCATAATGATAACAATCAACTCGATTAAAGAAATGGTTCGTACTCGGGAGCAAATAACTAATAATCAACAATCAGTCGGATTTGTCGCAACGATGGGCTTCTTACACGACGGCCATTTAAAGCTCATTAAAGAAGCTAGAAAAGAAAATGATGTTGTCATCGTCAGTATTTTTGTAAACCCGCTACAATTTAATCAAAGTACCGATTTAGAAACTTATCCGAGAGACTTTAAAAGAGATGAACAGCTTTTAATCGGCGAACAAGTTGACTATTTATTTTATCCAAATGTAGAGGAAATGTATCCCGAACCATTATCCATCGTAATGACAGTTAATGAGCGAACGAACGTATTATGTGGAAAATCAAGACCAGGGCATTTCGATGGTGTTGTAACTGTATTAACGAAGCTATTTAACATCATTCAACCAACGAATACTTATTTCGGTTTAAAGGACGCCCAACAAGTCGCCGTTGTAGATGCTTTAATTGACGATTTTAATTTTAATATTGAATTAAAGCCTGTTCCTACAGTAAGGGAAGAGGACGGACTTGCGATGAGTAGTCGTAATATTCATTTAAATGATGAAGAGCGTTTAGAAGCAAAACATATTTATCAATCACTACTTGTTGGGAAAGAATATATTGGGACGAATAAAAATTGGCAACGTGCGGATGTCATTCGCAAAATTACCGATTATTTATTACATCATGTTACAGGGGATATTGATTATGTTGATTGCTTAAATTTCCCGAAATTAAATTATGAGATAAACGAAAATCATGATATAATAATTGCTGTTGCAGTTCAATATAAAAAAGCAAGATTAATCGACAATATTATTTTAAATGATAAAGGTCAATTCAAATATGGGGAGTGACACATCATGTTTCGTACAATGATGAACGCAAAAATTCATCGTGCAACAGTAACAGAAGCAGATTTAAACTATGTCGGTAGTATAACAATAGATGAAGCAATCTTAGAAAAAGTAGGCATATTACCTCATGAGAAAGTCCAAATTGTAAACAATAATAATGGTGCTCGTTTTGAAACGTATGTCATTGCGGGCGAACGAAATAGTGGTGTATTCTGTTTGAACGGTGCTGCAGCAAGACTTGTTCAAAAAGGGGATATTATTATTGTCATTTCATATGCGATTGTTTCCGATGAGGAATTAAAAACACATCAACCTAAAATCGCCATTATGGACGAAAATAATAAAATTGAGCAATTAATTGTAGAAGAAACACCAATGACAATCATGTAACTTTCCCCCGATTTGGGGGTTGTTTTTTTATACGGTATAAAGAAAAGAGGTGGATCGTTGGAACGCTTCGTAGTGGTCGATTTAGAAACGACTGGCCATTCCACAAAATATGGAAATGAAATTATTGAAATAGGCATTGTCGTCATTGAAAATCGCGAAATTAAATCAACCTTTTCTTCAAAAGTAAGACCAAAACAGAAAATACCAACGTTTATTCAAAATTTAACAGGTATAGATAACGAATCGGTTAAAGATGCACCGACATTTAAAGAAATTATTCCAACTATATTGCCATTTTTTGAAGATAGTTTCTTTGTCGCTCACCATGTTCAGTTTGATTATGAATGTTTAAATGACACCTTAAATAAAGAAGGGCACGGACCGATTTTTTGCCCGACAATTGACACGGTTGAATTGTCAAGAATCTTTTTTCCGAGGGCTTCAAGCTATAAGTTAAACGATTTAGCTACTTATTTAAACATTGAGCATGAAACACCACACCGCGCCTTAAGTGATGCTTATGTCGCTTCACAATTGTTAATAAAGATTATCGAAAAGATTGAACTATTACCGCTATCAACTTGTGAACAGCTTGAGGAGCTTATTGAATATTTACAATGTGACTTTTCAATTTTATATCCAATGATTCTCGAAGAAAAGCGATATCAAACTCATAATCGACCAGATTTAACGGTTATTAACGGTTTTTCTGTTAAAAAAATAACTGAAATTATAGATGAAAATCATGTTTTTCATCATGACATTAATCATTTCGAGCAATTTTTACAACAATTTTATTCTCAAAACAATGTTGACCTTAGAAAACAGCAAATTGAGATGACTCAACATATTAATAATGCTTTTAACGATAAAGAAAATCTCGTCATCGAGGCGGGATTAGGAATCGGAAAGACAGTCGCTTATTTATTACCGTCGATTTATCATGCGATTAAACATCATAAAAAAATATTGATTAGTACGAACACGATCCAACTCCAGGAGCAATTAATGAACAAGGACCGTGAATTAGTTGAGCTTTTTTTAAAGGATTCATTAGATATTGTTTTATTAAAAAGTCCTAATCATTACATTCATCTCGGTCGTTTACGTCAATATATCGATCAGTTTGAAGAACATGATAACTATGACGTCGTATTAACGATTGCGATGATTTTAGTTTGGTTAACAGAAACTGAAACTGGCGATTATACCGAAATTCATTTACCATCTTTCGGGGAGGAAATTTGGCCATACATTTCGGGATACGATGGAAGAACAAAGGAATTAAGTGGCTCTTATTTTGATATCGTTTTAGAAAAAGCAAAAAACAGCCCGATTGTCGTTGTAAACCATGCTTTTTTATTATCGAATTTACTAAAATCAAACGAAAGGCTACCTCATTACGATTATTTAATTATTGATGAAGCGCATCGTTTTGAGATGGTTGCTCGAAATCAATTAACGATTAATTTAGATTACGTCTCAATCATTCATCTATTAAACGAATTAAATAAAACATTCCCACAAATAAATATAGAAGATGTAAAATTGATGGCGGATTCCTTTTTCCGTTCACTTTATGATGCGATTTTATTTTTACACTCCAATGAGGATCATTATTCTGATACTGGAAAAATCCAATATGCGATAGAAGAGGAAGACTTTCGGTTATTTTTAAAAGGTAAGATTATTCATTCATTAAATGATTTGTTATTAGCGATTAATGGGCTTTTAAATGAACTTGAGCTAGTGAACAATGTAAGCAATTGGGAAGGGTATTTAATAAATTTATTCAAAAATGAGCTTCATTCATTTCAAGAGCAATTAAGTACATTTTTCGACGAACAGGAAAGGAATTACATACGATATATTGAGATTGATCAGCTTGGTGCAAAAAATGCCGTTTTATTGCATTATGAGCCTGTTTTAATTAGTCAATATTTAAAAGACAACCTTTTATTGAATCACGAGGCGACGGTTTTTACGAGTGGAACGTTACAGACGAATGATTCGTTTCAAACATTTTTAAACCAAATTGGTCTTATCGAAGAAGATACGAAAACCGTTGTTATTCCATCTGCCTACAAGTATGAAAAACAAGCTCGAATTTATGTGCCAGAAGATTTTCCAGACGTGACAGATAATTTAGATTATTACGCATCAAAAGTAGCTCAATTTATTAGTACTAGCCATCAACAGTTAAATAATAAAATATTAGTTTTAACGACGTCTTACGATATGTTGAAAAGCATTTATGAAAAGCTGCGATTAATGGATAAAAAAGAAGAGTTAGTTGTACTAGCGCAAGGAATCACCTCAAGTAATCCTGAAAAATTAAAGAAAATGTTTTTAAATTACGACCAATCGATTTTAATTGGAACTAATACTTTTTGGGAAGGCTTTGATTTAAACGATAAAAATCTAAAAACAATTATAATGACTCGATTACCCTTTAACCCACCAAATGACCCACTCATTAAGCAAAAAGCAATCACTTTAAATAAAAAGGGTGAAAATACGTTTAAAAACTTTTATTTACCAGAAGCAATATTACGTTTTCGGCAAGCTTTCGGAAGGTTAATTCGCAATGAGGATGACCAAGGTGTTTTATTTATTCTTGATCAACGGATTATGACGAAGGGGTATGGGAAGCAATTTTTGACGGCTATTCCGACAGTCCCTATAAAGTTTGATACGACGGATACGATAATTAATGATGCAAAAAACTGGTTGTTATATCATGAGCGAAAATGAGAAAAGATAATAGACAGTGATTAAATTTTGAAGTAGGTGCTGTCATTGCAAATATGGACGTTATTCATGCTCTTTTTTACATTGCAATCAAATGTCGTCGATCTAAATGAAGAAATTACCTTTGAAGCGATTGAGTCAGGGAACTTTGCGATTATCGATCTAAATGAAGAAGAATTTTTTATTATTAATACAGGGAGTCAATCGAGTGAATTAGAAGTGATGGAACGAATCGAACAGCTAAATGATAAAGAAATTAAGGGGATTTTAATTACGAGACCGACTGAGGAAAACTGTGGTAATTTAAATCAAATTATGCAAACGTACGATGTTGAAACGGTTTATTTACCGTTTAATATGAGTGAATCATGTATCGTCGATTTTACGCTTTCAAATGTCGAAAGGTTAAATGATGGCGATTCAATTGCTATCGGCGCGAATTATTACGTTGAGTACACGTTTAATGAGGAAGCAGATGTCGGGAATGTCATATTAATTAACGATAAATTTATAATTTATTGGTACGAAGGGTTAGCTGATTACTCGAAATGGGAGAAAAATATTAACGCCCTTTATATTCCTGAAAATATTCCTATTGAGCATATAACGATGGAGGATTTATCTAAGCTTGATCCTGAAATAGCGATTATTAACCAACGAAACAAACATATTCGCTCCTTCATAAATATGTTCCAGGAAGCTTGGGTCGATTTATATTTACTTAAACGCGGAACATCCGTCCACATATTTTTCGATCAAGATCGTTATTACCATATTCAATTAAAGAAGAATGGGAGAAAATAAAGTTTAATATGATAAAAATATTGCAGAAACTTGTTATAATAGATAAAGTGGTAATAGACAGTGGAAAAAGGGATGAATCCAGTGGAAAGCTTTAATTTAAACGGTCGTAAGCTAATAAAATATTTGGCCATTTTACTAATAACATTATTAATTGGGGCTATTTTTCTATTCATCCTAATTTATATAGATATTCGTGATGAATTACAAAAGGAAACAGAACAAGCTATTGAATATTCTATATTATACAGTCCGATTGAAGAAGCTTTAGAAACTTACACGTTTAACGGTGAAAAGCCTTATGACGTCATTAAAGGTGAAAATGAGTCTGGTGAATCGTTATATGTTTTCATTCCGAAAAACTTAACACATACGGATGAAATTAAGTGGATAGAAGAAGAGGCTGGTTTGAAAAAAGATGATTTGTTAAATCGATTTCGTACCAATTGTTCTAACTGCTCGTTAATCGAAATAAATCCAGGCATTTTAAACAATCAATTTGTATGGGAAGTTATATACGAACAAAATGATCGCATGTATTTCCAAACGTACCGATTTTCAAATGGTGAATTGTATGATTCTATTTCATTTCGAAAATAATAGAGGAGTGTTGATAGATGAGTTTTGCTAATAGAGTTAAAACATTAAGCCCATCAACGACATTGCAAATTACATCGAAAGCGAAAGCATTGAAGGATGAGGGACATGATGTGGTTGGCTTAGGTGCGGGTGAGCCAGATTTTAATACCCCAAAATACATTATCGATGCAGCTAAACGAGCGATGGATGACGGATTGACAAAATATACGCCTGCTGGTGGTGTCATCGAGCTTAAAGATGCGATTATTAATAAATTTAAAAAAGATCAAAATTTAACATACAATCGCCAAGAAATTATCGTAACAACAGGTGCTAAACATGCCCTTTACACATTATTTCAAGTGATCTTAAACAAAGGGGATGAAGTAATTGTACCTGTCCCTTACTGGGTTAGTTATCCAGAACAAATAAAACTGGCAGAGGGAAAGCCTGTTTTCGTAAATACGAGCGAGCAGCACGATTTTAAATTAACTCCAGAAGAATTAGAAAAAGCAATTACGAGCAAAACGAAGGCGATTATACTCAATTCACCGAGTAATCCGACGGGTGTGATTTACAACGAAAGCGAATTATTGCAAATTGGAAAAATAGCTTTAAAGCATAACTTATGGATTGTATCGGATGAAATATACGAAAAGCTCATTTACGGTTCAAAAAAACATGTGTCCATTGCGACATTATCGGATGAGTTAAAAGAAAAAACAGTCATCATCAATGGTGTTAGTAAATCCCACGCGATGACGGGATGGCGAATCGGATATGCAGCAGGTGATGAGAAGTTGATTAAAGCGATGACGAATTTAGCATCCCATGCTACTTCAAATCCGACTTCAATTGCTCAATATGCGACGATTGCAGCTTATGAAAATGATGATGCGGAAGAATTAAAAGCGATGAAAAATGCTTTTGAAGAGCGATTAAATTGGCTTTATCATTCACTCATCGATATTCCAAATTTAAGCTGTGTTAAACCCGATGGTGCATTTTACGTCTTTCCTAATGTGAAGAAAATTGTCGAACAATCACCGTTTAACAGTACAGATGAATGGGTTGCGCAACTGCTTGAAGAAGAAAAATTAGCAATCGTTCCAGGTTCAGCATTTGGTGCAGCTGATTATGTTCGCTTATCTTACGCCACTTCCTTAGATATACTTGAGGAAGCAGTCGAACGTTTAAAACGTTTCGTCAATAAATATTCGTAAACTGAAACTGCATTTAAGGAGGAAATGATTTTGAAAACGACGATAAACAACGTAGCAAAACACGTTAATGAAACAGTAACAATTGGAGTATGGCTACATAATAAAAGATCTAGTGGAAAAATTGCCTTTTTACAGCTTCGAGACGGGACAGGGTTTATTCAAGGTGTTGTAGCTAAATCAGACGTTCCAGAAGACGTATTCAATTTAGCAAAACAGTTAACTCAAGAGTCTTCATTTTATGTGACAGGTAAGGTCGTTGAAGATCATCGAAGTCCACTAGGGTATGAATTGCAAGTCTCCGATATTGACTTAATTCAACTTACTGAAGATTATCCGATTACGCCAAAGGAACACGGAACAGAATTTTTAATGGACCACCGTCATCTATGGTTACGTTCAAAAAGACAGCATGCCATTATGAAAGTTAGAAACGAAATTATTCGTGCAACTTATGAATTTTTCAATGATAACGGCTTTGTGAAAGTCGATCCACCTATTTTAACAGCCGCATCAGCGGAAGGAACGACTGAATTATTCCATACGAAATACTTTGATGAAGATGCTTATTTATCCCAAAGTGGACAATTGTATTTAGAAGCAGCAGCGATGGCTTTAGGACGGGTCTTCTCCTTTGGTCCAACATTTCGTGCTGAGAAATCGAAAACGAGACGACATTTAATTGAATTTTGGATGATTGAACCAGAAATGGCGTTTATGGATCATGAAGACAGCTTAAAGCTTCAAGAGGAATACGTCACGTTTGTCGTTCAATCAGTATTGGAACGTTGTAAATTAGAATTAAATACACTCGAAAGGGATGTTTCAAAGCTTGAAAAGGTTAAGGCTCCTTTCCCGAGAATTACTTATAGTGAAGCAATTCAGTTTTTAAAAGAAAAAGGGTTTGATGATATTGACTGGGGCGATGATTTTGGTGCACCGCATGAAACAGCAATTGCAGAACAATACGAAAAGCCTGTATTCATTACTCATTTCCCAGTGGAAATCAAAGCATTTTATATGAAACCAGACCCTGACAATCCTGAAGTTGCGCTCTGTGCAGATTTAATTGCACCAGAAGGGTATGGAGAAATTATCGGTGGCTCGGAACGAATTAATGATTATGAACTAATGAAAGAACGCTACGATGAACATGATCTCCATGGACCTGCTTACGAATGGTATTTACAACTTAGAAAATACGGGACAATCCCGCATTCTGGTTTTGGTTTAGGTTTAGAACGTACAGTAGCATGGATTGCTGGCGTTGAGCATATTCGAGAGACGATTCCATTCCCAAGACTATTAAACCGCTTATATCCATAAAAGTAGGGATGACTCATCTTTGTTGCTGGGTCATCTCTTTCTATTAGAAAAGGTGATAAATATGTCATTACCGTTTTCCTATCAAAAATTAATGCAAGATCAGCTCAACATACCGACAAGACTACTTGAGAACTATAAAAAACTTGATTTAAATGAACAAGATGTCATCGTCATCGTACATATTATAAATTTTCAAAAGCAAAATCAATTTCTTCCATCCTTTGATCAAATTGCTGAGCATATGACGATTAACGAAAATGAAGTTGCGAATATTTTAAAAAAATTACGTAATAAAGGCTATTTATTAATTGACCAAGTAACTGGTGAGAATGATCTCGTTCATGAATGGTATTCAATTACACCGTTATTTGAAATTTTATATGAGGTGGATAGTACAAAGAAGGATGACATTAAGGAAGAAGGGAAGATTTTTGGTTTATTCGAGCAAGAATTCGGACGCGCCCTTTCTCCAATCGAAATAGAAACAATTAGTTATTGGCTTGATGATGATAATTTTAAACCCGCCCTCATTAAAGCTGCATTAAGAGAAGCGGTACTGATGGGTAAGTTAAACTTTAGATATATTGATCGCATTCTAGCAGATTGGAAGAAGAAAGGGATTAAATCTGTTCATGATACTAAAAAAGAAACGAAACATTATGTAAAAAATGAACAACATCAAGAAACGAAAAAGAGAGATACGTCAGTTTATTATAATTGGCTTGAAGAATAGTAGGGGAGGCGAGAGGATTGCTGACAAAGAAAGAAATTAGACATGTTCTTGATACGTTTGGAGAAATGTTTCCGGATGCCGATTGTGAGCTCACCCATTCAAACGAATTTGAATTATTAATTGCGGTCGTTTTATCTGCTCAAGCAACGGATGCCCTCGTCAATAAAGTGACACCAGGCTTATTTGAAAAATATAAAACACCAGAGGATTATATAAGTGTTCCGTTAGAAGAGTTACAAAATGATATTAGACGGATTGGTTTATTTAGAAACAAGGCAAAAAATATTCAAAAGCTTTGTAAAGATTTAATTGAGAAGCATGATGGGAAAGTACCTGCTAATTATGATGATTTAGTCAGTTTAGCTGGAGTTGGACGAAAAACAGCTAATGTTGTCATGTCCGTTGCCTTTGGAATCCCAGCAATTGCTGTTGATACCCACGTTGAAAGAGTGTCAAAACGGTTAGGTTTTTGTCGTTATAAAGATACGGTTTTACAAGTTGAGAAAACGTTAATGCAGAAAGTGCCTAAGGATGAATGGAGTGTAACGCATCACCGAATGATCTTTTTCGGTCGTTATCACTGTAAAGCGCAAAACCCGAACTGCCCAGAATGTCCATTATTACACTTATGTCGAGAAGGTCAAAAAAGAATGAAAAAACGA
>CALKAL010000164.1 GCA_937983065.1 uncultured Bacillaceae bacterium
TCTGCCTTTAATATTCCTTTCGGGTCTCTTCCGTCATCATATTTAACGGCAAATTCAACCGCTTCTACTCGTTTATAATAATCTTCATCTAATTTATGTACAAGTCCTGGCTTTAACCGAGGATTTCTATCTAAATGAACTTGTAGCTCGTCTAATAACGGGCCTAATAAGTCAATTGCTATCACATCATATTGTTTTGACAATTCAACCATTTTCGTTCTAAACTCTGGCTTTACTAACGTATATGCGATGATTCCTTCATTTTCTTTGGCGATATTAAAGGCATCAACAATCGTGCCTATATCATCGACGTACGGAATTCTTTGGATCAACATTTCGACTTCGGAAAATTGACTTAAAGCTGCTTTAACTAATAATTCAGCCGTTTCACCGACAGAATCGGATAGTACGTAAAAAATTGAGCGATTCATAATAACCTCCTTAAGTTTTTACGAGCTCAACAAAAGCTTTCGTAATATTTGTCTTCGTTAATCGTCCAACGACTTCAAATCCATCGTCCCGTTTGACAACAACGGGCAAAGCATCGATTTGATTTTCAATTAATTTCGCCGCTGCGTCAATGAGCGCATCTTCTTTAAAACAAAATTTTATTTTCGGGACCCGAGTCATAATAATGTGAACAGGAATTTCTTTTATTTTTTGTTGGCCCATACTTGCTCGAAGTAAATCTTTACGTGATAGCACACCAACTAATAACTGTTCTTCATCAATGACAAACAATGTACCAACATCTTCTAAAAACATCGTCACAATGGCATCGTATACAGATACATGTTCTTTAATAACGACGGGAACTGAATGATAATCTTTAACTTGTAATTTTTTTAATCGATCGATGAGTAGCTCAAGTCCCGTTTTCCCTGTATAAAAATAACCTACTCGCGGCCTGGCATCTAAAAAGCCTGCCATCGTTAAAATCGCTAAATCTGGCCTTAATGTCGCTCGGGTTAAGCTTAATTTATCAGCAATGCTTTCACCGGTAATCGGTCCATTTTGTTTAACTATTTCTATAATTTGTTCTTGTCGATTGGATAATTCCACTATTTCACCACCTTGCAAAAAAGAAAGAGGTTATACTATATATAAATATTATATACTAATTTGCGCGTTAATTAAATAAAGGATGACTCTTATTTAGTCATCCTCTAATGGTTCATCAAGCAGATGGAGTTGTTGTAAGAAACGTTTTGATTTTAATGTGCCACCACCATATCGATTGTAATATTCATCTAACAATCGTCTTAAAAGGGAAACTGTTTCTTTTTTAACGGCGATATTTCGAATATTTTCAATCCGTTTATCATTCATGAGCCGGAGTAATTTATACGTTTTAAATTCAATCGGGATAACGTCCGTTGCTTTTAACCGACATAAATCACAAATGACGCCCCCTTCTGAAATGGAGAAACCGATAATTGGCCGCTCCTCATGACCGAACACGCAATGATTAATAATAGGTGCAAAACCTCCAACCCGATAAAGCTTCATTTCAAACATCATCGAAATGATTTCAATTCGTTCTTCTTCTAACATCCTTTCTAAACTGTTAAATAGTTCGGTGAAAAGGATGAGGTTAGGTTCTCTTTCATGAATCACTTTCGTTAACAATTCACACATATATGTAGCGTAGGCTGTCTTGACAATATCTTCACGTATTTGTCTCATACTATGTAAAATATCACCTTGATGAATTGTCCCTAACCCTTTACCGATTTGAATGACAAATTGACCATATATAAATGGCTGCGTAATAGCAGCCATTCGACTTTTAGGTTTATTAGCGCCTCGAGCTACTGCACTGATGAGCCCGAGTTCTTTCGTAAATAAGGTGACGATTTTATTCGTTTCACCGTAATCTTGAGTTCGTACGATAATTCCGTTAAATTTTTCAGCCATGCTTCTCCCTTACTTTCAACGACATTAAATTCTTGTATTTGAAAATGTCGTCCTTGTTCGTTCGTCATGATTATCATCGATTGATTTCTTATGGTAAAATGCTTCCATTTGTTTCATCAATAAATACGCTTCTATATTTCCCGTCTTCTCAAAAACCTTCCAAGGCAAATTGATCATTATATTTCCACCCTCCAGATTTATTGAATTAAAACAAATGCTTTAATACTATTTTCTCCGGGATTCCCATGTCTCATGTGTTTTAATTATTTCCAATTCCCTTTAATACTCATCTTCACGATAGCCGAATTCTCTTAATTGATGAAGTCGATTGCGCCAGTCTTTTTGAACTTTAACCCATAGCTCTAAAAACACTTTCGAGCCTAATAATAGCTCAATTTCTTGACGCGCTTCACTACCAATTTTCTTTAACATTTGACCTTGCTTCCCTATAATAATCCCTTTTTGACTTGAACGTTCTACAATGATTGTAGCTTGTACATCAATGATATCTTTACCCTCTCTTTTCACTATTGAATCAATGACAACAGCAATGGAGTGGGGAATTTCTTCATGGGTATGGTGTAATACTTTTTCTCGAATAAATTCACTGATTATAAATCTTTCTGGATGGTCTGTTACTTGATCTTCTGGATAATATTGCGGACCTTCCTGCAAATAACTTTCCATAACCTCTAACAATCGTGTCATGTTATTTCCCTTTAACGCTGAGATCGGTACAATTTCATCGACAGCGATTTTTTCTCTGTATAAGTCAATGATTGGCAAAAGCTCGTCTGGATGCATTTGATCGATTTTATTAATGACTAAAATGATCGGTTGTTTAATTTCTTGCAAATAATCAATAATAAACTGGTCACCTTTACCGTAGCCTTCCTTTGCATCGACCATAAACATAACTAAATCAACTTCATTTAAAGTGTTAAGCGCTGACTTTACCATAAAATCCCCGAGCCGATGCTTCGGTTTATGAATACCTGGTGTATCAATAAAAATATACTGAGCGGTATCTGTTGTTAAAACACCTTGAATTTTATTGCGGGTCGTTTGAGGTTTATCACTCATAATTGCAATTTTTTGTCCAATGACTTCATTCATAAACGTTGATTTACCAACATTTGGTCGTCCGATAATCGCGATAAAACCTGATCGAAAATTACTTGACATTATGTTTAACCCCTATATCTAATTGTTGTTATTTAGTTTACTATAAATAAAATGATTTTTCACGCTTTCGACAAAAGCTTATTATTTAAGACAAAATTAATCATTTACATGAACAAATGGATGATTTTCGGTAAAAAAATAATCGTCCCAACGATTGCCGCAAAAACCGATGAAACTAATACTGATGCGGCACTTATATCTTTAATCGTTTTCGCTCGCTCATGAATTGTAGGAAATAATTCATCAACAATCAGCTCGACAGCTGTATTAATTAATTCACTCGACAATACTAAAGCTATCGCTAATAAAATAAAGAGCCATTCTATCGGTGAAATATTAAGAAATATTCCTGTAAATAAGACGATGAACATAATGAGAATATGAACTTTCATATTTTTCTCTTTTATTAACGCTGTATAAAACCCTTCAAGAGCATATTTAAAGCCAATTCTATCTTTTTTCATCGCCGTAACCCGAATTCCTGTAATATATTTTCTTGCCTTTTAAACATCTCTTTTTCCTCTTCAATTGTTTCGTGATCATAACCGATTAAATGTAGAAAACCGTGTACGGCTAAAAAAGCGATTTCTCTTTCAAGGGAATGTTCATATTCCTCTGCCTGTTTTTTAGCCACATCAAGAGAAATAATAACATCGCCTAAATGGACGGGAATATCGCCAACAATTTCGATTTCCCCATCACCTAGTTCTTCTTGTGGAAATGAAAGGACGTCTGTCACTTCATCCTTATTGCGAAATTCATGATTAATCCGTTTTATTTCCTCATTTGAAACGAAGGTAACTGACATTTCAGCATCATCGTTAACTTTTTCATGTTCCCCAGCTAATTGTAAAATATTTTTAGTTAATTGAATGAATTCCTCTTTCAATTCATTCGTCTCATCAATGATATCGATAATCAATTTTTCTGCCTCCTTAAATCACTATCATTCACATCTTCGGGATAGTCAATTCTTGCATGAAAAATACCATTTAACATATCACAAATATCATATTCAATAACGAGTAAATCATCTAATGATAACTGACTATTATTTAACTGACCATCCATGAGGCGATCATAAATGATAGAACGAACAATTTTACGAATCTCATCATTCGTTGGCTTATCCTTCGATCTAACCGCTGCTTCAACAGAGTCACAAATGTTAATAATTGCAGCTTCCTTAGACTGAGGAATCGGTCCTTTATAACGAAAGGATTCTTCTTTAACAGTCGGATCCTTTTCTTTCGCTTTATAATAAAAATATTTTAATAACGCCGTACCGTGATGCTGTTCGGCAATATCAATGACTTCTTTAGGTAAGCTATATTCACGTAAAAGATTCGCACTGCTGTAGGGATGTCTTAAAATCACTTGTGCACTTTCTTCTGGAGCCATTTTATCGTGAGGATTTTTACCGTGTTGATTTTCAATAAACATATGAGGTTCTAACGCCTTTCCGACATCATGATAATAGGAGGCAACACGAGCAAGTAATCCGTTAGCTCCGACTGCCTCGGCGGCTGATTCACTTAAATTAGCGACCATCACACTATGGTGATACGTTCCAGGAGCTTCCACGAGCAGTTTTCTTAATAACGGATGGTTCGGATTTGATAACTGTAACAGCTTCGATTCCGTTAACATATTAAAACCTGCTTCAAAAAGTGGTAATAGCCCTAACGTTAAAATTGAAGCGAGCAGTACTGATAATGCTGAAAATAATATAGAAATTAGAAGCTGTGAAGTCGTTAAAGTCGTCCATTCAATAAATTCAAAGGTAAGAACCATAACGATATGAACGGTGAGAAGTGATGTTGACATTTTAATTAACATACTTCGATCTTTAATTGATTGATAAATAAAAATAGCAAACCATTGGGATAAAAGTAAATATAAAAAGACATGAAGAATCGTCGTATCTGAAACGGAAAAAATGATTGCACCGAACAATGCGATGGCTACAGAAGAAAGAATAGCGTAACGCTCGTTCACTAAAAATTTAATTAAAATGGCGTAGGCGGCAATTGGTGTTAAATAAAATATTGAATTTAAATTACCGCCTGAAAATTGAATAATAAATAATAACAAAATGCTTCCTACACCTAGGAAGCTAGCAGCAATCGACATTTGTCTTGTCCAGGCATCGTATCGTTTTATATCAAAAAACAGTAATATACCGAATAATACAGCCGTTACAAAAGTTGCGATCCACTGATTTAACGTCACAAGCTGTTGGCTATAATAGAAAAACATCACCGCTACAAAAACTAACGGAAAAATCGTAGAAGGAATGATTGATTGAATGATTCGGTTTTTTTCTATTTGCGAATTTTTCATATTGACACCAACTTTAACTTTCTCCATTTATTTTTCGTACGCTTCAATGACTTTTTGTACTAATGGATGACGGACAACATCAGAGCCTTTCAAATACGTAAAATTAATACCTTTAACGCCTTTTAGCTTCTCCTCAGCATTCGTCAATCCGGATGAGACTCCTTTCGGTAAATCAATTTGTGTAATATCGCCTGTGATGACCATTTTTGATCCGAAGCCTAATCGCGTTAAAAACATTTTCATTTGTTCTGGGGTCGTATTTTGCGCTTCATCTAAAATAACGAAAGCATCATCTAACGTTCGACCTCGCATATAAGCAAGAGGAGCCACTTCAATTGTCCCCCGCTCCATTAGTCGGACAGTTTGCTCTTGACCAATCACATCGTGCAGAGCATCATATAAAGGCCTTAAATATGGATCTACCTTTTCCTTTAAATCCCCTGGTAGAAACCCTAAGCTTTCCCCTGCCTCAACAGCAGGACGAGTTAAAATGAGACGTTTAACCTCCCCATTTCTTAAAGCTTTCGCAGCCATAACGACTGCGAGATACGTTTTACCCGTACCAGCAGGACCTATGCCAAAAACTAAGTCAGTCGTTTTAATCGCATTGACATATTCCCTTTGTCCTAATGTTTTCACACGGATTGGTTTTCCATTTTGATTTTTCGTAATTTCATCTTCAAATAACGTTTCGAACTGCTCAATTTTACCTAATCGAGCTAATTCTAATCCGTATATAATATCTCTTTCGGTTAAATTAATCCCTTTTTTAATGACCTTTAAAACCGCATCAATGAGCAAATAAACACTTTTTACATCTTCTTCTTGACCAATTATTTTAATTTGCCCGCCTCGCGTTAATATTTTCACAGGGATTGACTCTTCGATTTGTTTAATATGGCGGTCATTTGTACCAAATAAGTTGAGTGCATCTTCATGATTTTCTAAATGTAAATCAATCGTTTGTTGTACCTCTTGCATAAATTCGTCTCCTTGAAATTAATTTTCATTATCGTTTTCATCTTCTTCTTTTTTCATATCCTCTTCAGTCAACATTTTTTCTTCTGAAATGTCTTCAATGAGTTTGACAAATAATTCTATATTAACTTTATCATTGTCCTTTTCTTCATGCAAAATTTTATAATAATCGATTTCAATCGATTGACCTAACCGTCTTTTTAATTGTTCAGAAATCGTTTGAATAATTAACGCTTCATCATCAAAGGATTCCGTAACTGTTTCTTCTTCATAATAATATTTTTTATGAATCGTAAAAGGTAATTCCCATTTCAAAAAATATAACGGTCTTTCTTCTTCAAAAAGTAATCGTGAATTACTTGAAGGTTGTCCACCAAAAAATTCCCATTTTCCAATTGAAAAAGTATATTTTTCAGCCGGTTGATCGACAAGCTTAAGCCTCTCTTTATTAAGATCAATCGTTGCCTTTATATTATACCAAACCTCAGCAATGACTGTCCCCTCTGAGTACGTATAAACGTCCCCTTCATCAGCTAAAAAGCCTGTTACGAGTACATCACCCTCTTTGACAAAATCATTCACTCTTACCATGGGGCGACCTCTTGTTACATAAATATTTTGAATGATTCCCGCCTTTGAAGCAATTAAATTACTCGGGTTTTTATCTGGATTTTGTTGATGTTCTTTATTTTCTTGAATATTGATGTAATAGGAGCTTCCTTGCCGTTCAATACCGACATAAGATACATTTTTTATTTTGTTCATAATTTCAAGCTCGACAATACTTAAATTGCCTGATTGTTGAATAAAATTTCCTTTTTGTAAACCGAGTTCTGACAATAAAAGTTCAACCTCGTAACGGGTCTCTTTACTTCCACCTGTAATTTCAACCTTCCAAATCATATTAGAAAGAACGAACAATAAACAAATCGCAACAAACGTACTTAATATTAAGGGCGCCCATCTTTTCCTTTGTGAATAAAAATGAGGGACACCACCTCGTTTTTGATACGTTATTTTTAAGCCGTATTTTTTTCTAATCGTTCTTAAAAGTAAAGCATCTCGATATTTCATCATCACAATAAGTTCATGACGATTCACCCGTTTTAAATTGTAAAATGGAATTCGTTGTACCGATAATTCGTGAATCATCTGTTCTGCTTGAATTCCTTTAATCGTCACTTCAACATAGCCCTTAAAAAACAATTTTCGTTTAATTAGAATCACTCCTTTCACCCTTCGTCACATTTACATTATCAATATGTCCTTCAATGACGATTTCTTCTTTTAGTAAATTTTTAATAACCATGTTCTTTCCAATGACTTTAATGATTCCAGTAGCATGTCTAACTTCTATTTCATTGGATTCAAATTTGATTAAACCTGTATGATTTTCAATATATAAATGGATTTGACCGATTAATGTTACACGGGGGTAGTTATAGACAATATCATCGGGTAAGTTGAGGTGATCGGTTAGAAAGTTTTTCATTCGCGCCTTTATCTGTTTCATCTGTCATCCTCCTATCACCACCAATTTATGATAAGAAAGATAGATGTATCACTTAAACGTAAAACTGATAAATCAAACATTATAAATTTATTGACCACTTTCGGCATTTTTTAATGTTTTAAATACAAAATTTTAAACTTGCGGACTGGACTTCAGTATGTCATTTTTCGGAAATTAAAGAAGGATTAAAAGGGGTCCTTGATTAGGGGTGACTTTATAGGAACATTAATTATAAAAAAGCATCCAACTATCATAACGTTGGATGCTTTGAATCATTTAAATTTTCAATTATGGACTAAACTCTTTCTTTTCGTTTAGATACGGGTTTTTGAAGTACTTCTGCGATAACGAAGCTTTCGACTAAAGCCGTACCTTTTAAATTTCTACTCACTGATATCGAATGATCATCTACTACTTTTTTATCTTTCCTATATACTGAGCCGTCTTTTATAACGTCTGTAATTTTATTTCTTCGACTTACTTCAGATTCTTTTAAACGCTCTCTCGATTGCTCAAGTTGATTATACCAATCATTCGACATCTCAATCGAACCTACATCTGTTTGTGATAAAGCTTCTTCTTTAACTGGTTCATCTTGTCTTGTTTCTGGTATATACCAATCTTCATATTCGACTTCAACAGTCTCTGGTTGCTCACGATAAACGGGTTTTGGCCTTTCCTCATTATCTTGTTGTTTGTTTTGTCCAAATAACCCAGACAAGAGACCTAACAATAGAATAATGAGTAATGGGTTTTCAAATAAGAATTCCATTGAGTGTCACCTCCTATATTTAGGAGCATCTTATTGCTGCGTATCATCATCGTCATCTTCAATTTCGTTTTTACTTAATTTACTAATCATATCACGCATATCCGTGTCAGCTAAAATGTTTTTGTAATTAACATAGTCCATGACGCCCATGTTACCACTTTTCAATGCTTCGGCTAATGCTAAAGGAACTTCAGCCTCTGCTTCAACAACGCGGGCGCGCATTTCTTGAACTTTTGCAACGTTTTCTTGTTCTTGTGCAACAGCCATTGCACGACGCTCTTCCGCTTTCGCTTGTGCAATATTTTTATCGGCTTCAGCCTGGTCTGTTTGTAGCATCGCCCCAATGTTTTTACCGATATCAACATCGGCAATATCAATGGACAAAATTTCAAAAGCCGTTCCTGCATCTAAACCTTTTGATAAGACGTTTTGTGAAATTCGGTCAGGATTTTCTAATACTTCTCCATGACTTTCGGAAGAACCGATCGTACTAACGACCCCTTCACCGACACGGGCGATTACTGTATCTTCACCAGCTCCCCCAACGAGGCGGTCGATATTTGCTCGTACAGTAATTCTAGCTTTCGCTTTAACTTCAATACCGTTCATTGCAACACCAGAAATAAACGGAGTTTCAATAACTTTTGGGTTAACACTCATTTGAACCGCTTCTAAAACGTCACGGCCAGCTAAATCAATCGCCGCACAACGTTGAAACGTTAATTCAATATTCGCTCTGTGGGCTGCAATTAATGCGTTAACAACCCGGTCCACGTTACCCCCAGCTAAGTAATGACTCTCTAGCTGGTTTGTTGAAACGTCAATTCCCGCTTTATGTGCTTTAATTAACGGGCTAATCACCATGCGCGGTACAACACGACGTAAGCGCATACCAATTAATGTGAAAATACTTACTCTTACCCCCGCCGCTAGGGCACTAATCCACAGTCCTACTGGTACGAAAGTGAATAAAATGGCAATACCAATAATTAAGATGGCCACTATAATAAGTGGTAATAAATCAGCATAGTTCATGTATACATCCTCCTATAAAATTATTCATCATCTTTAACTTCTCTTACGACAATTCGAGTCCCTTCAACTTTAACAATTTTTATCGGTTTATCTCGGTCAATAAATGACCCTTCTGTCACGACATCATATCGTTCATTACCAAAGACAGCCGTTCCAGCAGGTCTTAAAAATGTTAAAGCTCTTCCTTCTTTCCCGATTAAATCTAAGCGATTTTCATTTGATACGTAGCCTTTTTCTGTCGATGTACTGTCTTGTAACACTAAGTATCTAAAAATACCCCGATTGACGTCTATTTTTCTGAAAAGGACAATCGCAAGTATAATCGCAACTAAAATAGCGATTCCGATACTAAATGCCATATGTCCCATATCGGCACCTGAGACGACGAGTGCTCCTAAAATAGCACCACCACCAATAATACCGAGTATGCCGCTAGGGACAAATATCTCTAAGACGATACAGATAAGTCCGACTAACAATAAAATAAGTGATTCATAGCCAGCTAAGCCTGCAACGAGATGTCCATAAAAGAATAGAACGAGTGCAGATATGCCCATTATACCAGGAATACCAAATCCAGGGGAATACAATTCTACAATTAATCCGATACTTGCTATCGAAAGTAATATTGGAATGACGATTGGGTTTGTTATAAACCGGGCAATATTTTCAGATATCGTCATATCAACTTCAACGACTTCAGGATTCGTAATTCCAAGTTGATCAAATAAATCACGATGACTTTCAGCAATTCCTTCAGCATAACCGACTTCAACCGCTTCTTGCGCTGATAATGTTAAATATTCACCAACTGGTGCACCGTATTCAGATAGGTCAATATCAGGATTAGCCATCGCTTCGGCGTATAATGGATCACGTCCGTTTGCTTCAGCAGCAGCACGCATCGCCGCGCGCCAATCAGACTGCGCTTTTAAATCGGCTGCATTTCCATCGCCTGTAACGACACCTGATGCTCCCATTCGCCCAGCAGGCTTGAAATAAATTTCATCAGCATTTAAAGCTATGTATGATCCAGCTGATGCCGCTTGACTAATAATATAAGCTGCATTCGGTATTTCTAAATCAGAAATAAGTACTGCTATGTCACGGGCGGCTGTTACTTCTCCACCAGGGGAATTTATTTCAAAAATAATATAATCTGCAAAGTTCTCTTCAGCTTCATTAATCCCCCGTTCTAAAAATGAAAGGAGTCCGCGTTCAACTTCATTTTCTACAGGTATGATGTAGACGAGGTCAGAATTTGTCCCATTTTCTGCAGTCGATGGTGCTCCATTAATCCAAATGAATGATAATAACAATATAAACACGACATATAATTTCTTTTTCATTTTTATCCTCCTTTCTACCGTAATTATTCCCTATTAAAACGATTTAGTGAAGCAAAAAGTTTCATTTTTTTATTAAAAAGTACCTAACAGGATCAACTTCTTTTAGTGCCGTTGATTTGTTAGGTACTTTCAAAACATTATTGCAAATGATTCATAACGAGCTTATTAACCTTTGAACCGTCTGCTTTACCTTTAATTTTAGGCATAACAGCTTTCATTACTTTACCAATATCTTTTTTTGATAAAGCGCCAAGCTCTTGAATCGTTTCGATGATTATTTTTTCGAGCTCACCATCAGATAATTGTTCAGGTAAATAGACTGATAATATATCAAGTTCATTTTCAACCTTTTCAACTAAATCTTCACGATTAGCTCGGTTAAATTCTTGGAGGGATTCTTTCCTTTGCTTTACTTCACGCATTAAAATTTGAATTTCTTCTTCTTCGGATAAATCTTTTCGATTATTAATCGCTTCGTTTTGTATCGCTGCTTTTACCATACGAATAACGGTTAAGCGATCTTTTTCTTTATTTTTTAAAGCCTGTTTCATATCATCATTTAAACGGTCAAGCAAAGTCACCTTTTTAATACACCCTCTTATTAATATTTACGTTTTCTTGCTGCTTCTGATTTTTTCTTCCGTTTAACGCTAGGTTTCTCGTAAAATTCACGTTTACGGTATTCAGACAAAGTTCCATTTTTTGAAACAGAACGTCTGAAGCGTCGCAGAGCATCTTCAATGGACTCATTTTTTCTAACGCGAGTTGTATTTGACATGCTCATCCCTCCCTCCGAATAAAAGCAAAATAGCATGTACGCACTATCGCACATCTCTAAATATTATATTAAACAATAATAGATAGGTCAACAAACAATCTATCGTAATAGTCATCTTTTCTAAATGTGCCCATAAAATAGAATGAGGTGTATGGACATGTTTACATTACTTATTTATCTTGCAATCTATATTGGTATGTTCTTATTTGGGATACATTTAATGCGAATTGGCTTTAAAGGTTTAAGTTATCGTTATTTAGAGCAAATTGAACCTAAAATTTCTCCATTAAACGGTTTATTAATCGGTTTAATTATCACGCTCCTATTACAAAGTAGCTCCGCATCAATTGCTTTACTCGTTACTTTTTTAGCTACAATTAAGCTGTCGATTCCTTTTGCAGTTTGCTATATTATTGGGGCAAATATTGGGACAACCTTTACGGCGCAGCTATTCGTCTGGAATGATGTGCACTTAATGATCATTCTCTTAGTAATAGGTTTATTATTAATCATTTTACCATATGCTAAAACTGTTTTAATTGGGGCTGTATTATTCGGATTAGGGGTCATGTTTAGTGCTTTAAACGGCATGGAAGGATTAGTGCAATCAATTCCGGAGGCACGAATTATAGAAATGGCGAACTCTCCGAATAATTCTCCTTATATGTTAACAATCATCGGTTTTATTTTAACTGCCATCATTCAATCATCAACAGCGGCGATTGGAATGATGATGAGTTTCTCACATGATGGTTTAATTCCTTTAATTCAAACTTATTATGTTATTTTAGGTGCGAATATCGGGACATGTATTACGGTTTTAATTGTTGCCATTAATCAACCCTACCATGCACGAATAACGGCTTATGCCCATGTTTGGCTCAATGTGATTGGCGCTTTATTAGTTTTTCCTTATTTCGTCAGTGGGGCTTTAACGGACTTTGTCATTCATCTATCGTCAAACCCTGAACAACAAATTGTTACTATTTCAATCTTGTATAATGTTATAACTGGAATTGTATTTTTAATTTTTCTAAAACCATTTTGTCGATTTTTAACGTTCGTTCATCGGAAATAATGAATAATCAATTTGAATGCAGGCTCTAAGTCAATATCTGATAGTGAAAATTTCTATTTTAAATTCAAAATGTAAGCCCGAAAGTTAATAAGTGATTTTAATTGTTACAACATTTAGCGTTAAGCTTTTTTATAGTAACGCAATATTAGTAATGTATTTTGGTAAAATAATAAGTATTAGAACAATCTACTGTTCAGTCAAGATTTCGGCTTTTA
>CALKAL010000165.1 GCA_937983065.1 uncultured Bacillaceae bacterium
TGCGATTCCGAGTACTGCTGCTAGTAATCCCATTGCTAGCTTCTTTTTAATACCCAAAATAATTCCTCCTCTTATTCACCCCATATTTGAGGTCTAAAAAATTTTTATTTTAACGTGAAGTAAATCACGTTAATGACGAAATGTTCTTTTCACCGAAATATTTTGTTCTATTTAAAGAACACAATCACAGTATAATCTCTTTTTTCTAATATACAAAACGTGAAAAAGAGCCATTTATTCTATATAACGAACTCAAACTGTTCTTTATAAAGAATAACTCCTATTTTCTTATTTTTTCATTTATTTTTAGAATGTTTTGTAGAATGAAGGCTTAAGTTTTTCGGGGTATTTGTCAGTTAATGCGAGAAGGGGTAGTTTTATAATTAAAATCTGTTTTACCTATATCGGCAATCACTTTCTCCACAAAAAAATCCTGCCTTGAATGTCAAGACAGGATTTTTATTTCTAATTGAAATATTACTTCGGTTCAGATGCTTCTTGTAACACTTGTTTCACTCGCTTTTCTTCTTGAGAGTTTAAATACATGTTAAATAAAATAACAGCAAGTACCAAAATCGCTCCGCTTGTAAAGTACATCGTATCATATCCAGAATTTGAAACGATTAATCCTAAAATGTACGATCCTGAGGCTATTCCGATATCATAAAAAATATAAAATGTTGATATCGCGTGACTGCTGCGGTGACGATCTGTTCTTTGAATGGCCATCGTCTGAAATCCTGGGACTAATGTGCCGTATCCAAGGCCAATAAAACCTGCTGCAACGAGAAGTAAAATAGCTGAAGTAGTAAATCCTAATAAAACTAACCCGACTGCAAAAATAAGTAAGCTAGGTATGAGTACGAAGCGAGGACCTTTAACGTCAAACGCTCTACCTAATGATGGTCTCGAAGCAATCATGACAATCGCAAATACTAAAAAGAAATAATTTGCGACTTTTTCTAAGCCGATATCCTCTGCGTAAACCGATACGTAAGACAATATACTTGCATAACTGAAACCGACTAACATAGCAATAAGTGCGATGGGTAATGATTTAACATCTAGTAAATCACTAAATTTCAACTTTAAATTGACAGTATTTTTTTCTTTCGGTATAAATTCTTTAACTTGTACGATGAGTGAAAATACGACACTCATAACCATCAATATGTTCAATATTATAAATAAATTTTCGAACGAGGTAACTTGTAATATAGTTAAGCCAATAAAAGGACCAGCAACGAGGGCTAAATTTAGAAACATCGTAAAATAACCCATTCCTGTTCCTTTCCGTGAGTTAGGAATAATATCTGCCGCTATCGCTACAGTTACTGTAGAGACGATTCCAAATGAAATTCCGTGAATAAAACGAACGATCATTAATGGAACAAAACTATCCATCCATATATATATGAAGGTCGTTAATGCGAACAATATGATACTCACAAGTAACGTCTTTTTCTTTCCAAATATCTCGATAATTTTTGCTGAGAATGGCCTGATAAAAATAGCAGAGATAAGCATGAAGGTTACAACTAATCCTGCTTTCGATTCAGATTCTCCTAATTCATTAATGACGTATAAAGGTAATGTCGTTAATAATGCATAGAAAACGGTAAACATTAAAAAATGTACTAATGCAATGCTGATGAAATCTTTCGTCCAGATTTTTTCTAGATGTCTTTCTTTCATATATGATGTCTCCTGTTAATTAATTTTGTGTAATAAATAATATAATTGTTTCTTTTCCTCTTCAGATAACTTTCGTACTAACTGACTCTCAACTTCATCGACGGTCTGTTTTACAACTGGTAGGTTCTTTTCCGCTTCTTTAGTGAGTTCAATGATCCGTTCACGTTTATCTTGACCAGGTTTTCTTATAATCCAGCCCTTCTTCTCAAGCTTAATTAAAGTTCTCGTCACAGTCGGTGCCTCAACATTTAAGTAATTTGAGATTTCCGTTTGGGAAATAGAACCAAACCGTTGAATACAAAATAAAATTGACCATTGTGATGCAAATAATTCATGATTATTTAAAGATGCATTCATTTCTTTTTCAATATAACGTTTTTTCTGATTTAACATATGAAATAGTTCTTGATTCGAAATCGGTTTGATCATAATCTCTCCTCAAAATAAAAATTACTTACCTAGGTAAGTATTCACTCTTATTACTTTACAATAGTAATTTGAAACTGTCAAAGATTTAATACTGCATGTTATTATTTTACTGCTATAAAAAGAGCACTGCTCGAAAGCAATGCTCAGCTATATTAATTACAATGTTATTTCATATAATTTTCGACGAGCTCATAACATCTTTCTTTCGTAACATTGGCAAGAGTCACCGTGTATTCTAGCGATTCCATACTATCACCTTCATACTTTTTCGCAGCTTCCTCTGCCGTTTCATCTCGAATGTTTATCCAATCCCGTTGCTCTTCTCTTAATTGCTCCATTTCATCTTGACTAAGTTGTTCTTGTAAAATGCCATAAATGACGTTTAACTCCTGATCCCACAATTCTAAAATGTACACTTCATCTTTTTCAATTTCTAACGTAGTCGTTGCCTCACTATTTTTCCTATATTGTTCTACTTCTTCGGCTAACTCGTCAAGTTTATTGACATAATCTTCTTTACTAAGCTGTATGTTTTCAGATAGCTCAGCTTGAAAGATTTCATATGTACCGTCCTCATACACTTTATAATATCCTAAATTACCTGTTTTCCCAGATGCGCGTAAAGGGACATCAACTAATTGAACCATATAAAAAGAACCTTTATCATCCGTTAGTAGTTCATCATCTGTTCCAAATGAAATATCTTCATTTTTCCCTTCTTCTAACTGCTCTTTTAAAAAGTGTACAGCTTCGTCTCCACTTGAAATTTGAATATCGTTGTCCAGTTCAGCGTTGTTCGATTCGGATTGATCTTTTTCAGTTTCATTTGATTGAGTTTCATTAACATCATCAAGTTCTTCAACATCATTTTCTGTATTCTCATCCTCTACGTCAGATGCACTTACTGAATCATTATTATCTGATTCGTTTTGATTCGGATCGGCTCCATCCTCATTTTGGCTTTGACAGGCTACTAATAACGTGATGAGAAGAATTGCGAAACTTGCTACGATTACTTTTCCGTTAATTTTCATAATGTATGTCTCCTTTTTTCTAGATGTTTTTCCGATAGCCACGTTTATACTGTAACATAGGATAATTATTTTTCGAATACTATTTCAAAAAAGCTTTATTTTAAAATTTTTCCGATAAAAAGGAGCGCTTCAAACGAATGAAACGCTCCTTCTCTGTATTGTATTGTTATGTTATTTTAACCTTCAATCGCCTTGTTTACAAAATCAGTCACCCGCTCTATAAATTCTTCAGTATAAATATCGAACGCTTTCGTATGCCCGACATTTTCTGGTAGCCAAAGCTCTTTTTCTCCACTTGCTGCTTCATATAATTCCTCACCCATCCACGTTGGCACAAGCTCATCCGCATCACCATGAATGATAAATAAAGGTAAATCGTTTTGTTTCACTTGATCAATGGCGGATGCTTCGCCAAACATATAACCAGCACGAACTTTCGTAATTAAACTCGTCACATCTAATAACGGAAAAGAAGGTAAACCGTAAATATGCTTTAGTTGATGTTGAAGCTCTTCTTTAACCGTCGTGTAGCCACTATCAGCAACGATCCCTTTAACTTCCTCAGGCAAATCTTCACCACTTGCCATGAGTACAAGGGACGCTCCCATTGAATTTCCGTGTAAAATAATCGCATCCGAACCGCGATCAATTATTAAGTCAATCCAATCTAAATAATCGATGCGATCGTGCCAGCCGTAGCCAATATAATCGCCTTCACTTTCCCCATGACCGCGATTATCGGGTATGAGTACATCAAAGCCTGCTTCATAATACATTTTTGCGTATTTACCCATATCATTACCGACACCTCGATAACCGTGGGCTAAAATAACTGCTTTACCCGTATCCGCTTCGTTTTTAATAAATTGCGCTTTTAACAGTAAATCATCATAGGACGTTATTTCAACGATTTCTTTATCTCTTTCATTAAACCATTCTGTCGCTTCATTAAGTAACCGTTGTCCCGATTCATCGGCTTCAGCATTCACTGCCTCTGTCTCTCTATGTAATTCTACTTCTACTCCCCGCTTCACTGCTTCACCATAAAAATAGTTCCCTGCAAAAATTAATCCTGCAATAACTAAAACTAAAATAGCACTTAAAATAATCGTTAATTTCTTTCTCATTCCGGTTTCCCCCTACTGCTTTTAACACTTTTCTCTCTATCAAGTTATTAAACTTGTTTAGAAAAATTTATTCTATTATAACATGTCATTGTATTAAAATGGTTATCTAAAATTCTATTGCAACCTCAACCCATCCCCTTACACTATTTATAAACCACATTTTTTCAATCTTTATTAAATCCTTTTTATGTAATGAACGTTCGATGACTTTACCATTTTCGATTAAATAATTTCTATACGTGCCAGGAAGTAATCCGTCGTGGATAGGTGGTGTGTAATATTGCTGATCTAATTGATAAATCAAATTTCCGTTAATAAATTCAGTAATGTACCCTTCTTCATTCCATAATAATGTGTCGTAATAACTAGCAATTTTTAAATCGTTATAAATCGTCCGATACGTCGTTTTATGATAATGGAAAATTGATGCTTTATTAATCGGGTGCGCTGCTAAAGCAACTTTTCCAACTTGTTTTCGTGAATCCAATTGTTCAATATGATGAGTAATGGCTCCATTTTTATTTAAAAGGAGACGAACTTTATAAGTGCCCTGATGATACTTTTTCGCTAAATCACTAAGCTTTTTACGTATTTGTTTTTCAGGAAAAGGCCAATTGAAATAGTAACTTGACTGTTTGATCCGGTTTAAATGCTCTTCTAATAGAAAAATCTTGCCATCTTCAATTTTCATCGTTTCTAACAATTCAAAACGCGGTAATTTATAATTTAAAACAGCTGACTTCGTAAGTGCTTCATCATATTCCGCCCCAGCAGATGAACGAGTCGTTATGCCACCACCTACACCATACGTTAATTCGCCGTTATTTTTATTCAATAAAACTGTTCGAATCGGTACGTTGAAAATTGCGTGACCTTCTGGTGTAACAATCCCAACTGCTCCACAATAAACATCCCGCGGCGCATCTTCTAATATGTCAACCAGCTCAATTGCCTTCAATTTCGGTGTACCTGCAATCGAAGCAGCCGGAAACAGAGATTCAAAAATAGAAAGTAAAGACGTATTCTCTACAGTCTCCCCTTTTACCGTCGATGTCATTTGATACACTGTTGGATATGTTTCTATATGGAAACAGTTTGTCACCTCGACAGTTCCTTCTTTTGTAATACCCTTCAACTCATCTTTAACTAAGTCAACAATCATTTCATTTTCATTCATATCTTTTATTGACTGTTTTAGTTTATCTTTATTTAAAAGATCTTCTTCATAAAATTTGCCCCGTTTCATCGTCCCTTTCATCGGTCTCGTTTCAATCTCATATTGGTCCCAAGCAAAAAATAACTCAGGCGAGATGGACAAGATTTCAAAATCATCAAAGCGTAAATGCGCAGTAAAGTTTGCTTGTTGGGATTCCGTTAATTGAAAATAAAGGGCGTCCGTATCGAGTTTCTCCTCCCGTGTCGTTAAACGAATTGTGTAATTCACCTGTTCGACCAGCCCCTGATCAATCGATTCATGAATATATTTAATCGCTTCATTGTACCGCATACGCGACGTATTAGGGGTGAAGTCCAGTGGCTTTGTGGAAGTGTACTCCTTCATTTGTACCGTTTCCTTATTTTCATAAATACCAAAATAAACATAAGGGATGTTAGGTTTTGCGCTTAATTTGCGCTCAGGATAAAACGCCCCTAATGCTTCGTAACTGACATAGCCGACAGCATAATAGCCATGTTTTGTATACGATTCAATTTTTTCAATCGCTTCCTTTACGTCTGCTAACGTGTTTGCTGTAATAAATTTTACAGGGTTTTGGAATTGTAAAGGATCATCCCCTAGTAAAGGATGCTTAAAATGAATAAGTTGTTTGTCCATTAATCTATTCTTCCTTCGTCGCTTAATCGTTTTTTTGTAATGACCGTCGTACAACGGATTCTTACAAACTAATAAGACGTTTATTTTCTTCTATAATACCATTA
>CALKAL010000166.1 GCA_937983065.1 uncultured Bacillaceae bacterium
ATTTATGCGCGAATTAAATAAATGGCATTAAAAAACGGCACCGATTGAAGCTAAAGATCGGTGCCGTTTACTTTTTAATTTGTAAAGGCTTCTGTTAATGGTGGGACGATTTGTTTTTTACGTGAGACGACGCCTTTTAACAGCGCTTGGTCGTTTTCTAATTTGACGTTGAACGCTGCTTCCACTTTGTTAGCTTCATCCCCTAAAGCAATCACTGTGGAATCATTCGTTAAAATATTCGTAATCGCAAAAACGAATAAGTGAAGCCCTTTACGTTCAATTGTATTTGTCATTGCTTGTTTAATGTCAGTTTCTCGTTTTAAAAGATCGGCCGTATCGACAGTGTTCACTTGAGCGATTTCCACTTTACTGTTACCCATTGAAAATTCCTTCGCATCGAGTGAAATTAATTCTTCCGTTGACTTTGCACTTAAATCGGCGCCTGCTTTTAACATATCTAATCCGTACTCTTCAAGATTTACACCAGCGATTTCGGCTAATTCATGAGCGGCTTTGACGTCTTCATCCGTACACGTTGGTGATTTAAATAATAACGTATCGGAAATAATGGCAGATAGCATGAGTCCAGCAACTTCTTTTTTAACTGTCAGGTCATGTTCTTTATAAAGCTTTAGTAAAATCGTCGCTGTACATCCGACAGGTTCTAAACGCATATATAATGGATCTTTCGTCTCGAAATTTCCGACGCGGTGATGATCAATGACTTCTAAAATTTGTACGTTTTCAATATCATTGGCGCTTTGCTGAAATTCATTATGGTCAACGAGGATAACTTGGTCCGTCTCCTCAGATACATTTTCAACGAGCCGAGGTGCATCAACATTGAAATAGTTAAGCGCGTATTCAGTTTCTAAATTTAATTCTCCAAGTCGGACAGGTTCAACATCGACGCCTAATTGTTCTTTTAATTGGGCATAGGCGATAGCTGATGTAATCGTATCCGTGTCCGGGTTCTTATGTCCGAATATGAGTGTTTTCTTCATCGTCATTCTCCTTTAGTTCTAAGTTTAAAATTTAATTTTATAGTACCATGATTAGTAAGCTGTTGAAAATAAAAATTAAAAGCCGTAATCTGCTTCTCTTTCTTCACGTATTTTTGCATATGTTTTCATTATATCAATCGTATCTTCAACGAGGCGATCAATTCGGAATAAAATATCATCATTAATAATTTCTTTTCGGTGAAAGTCTTTTTCCTCGATAAACACGTAATCGGAAACGACATGTGCTTTCATGTATGTTAAAATTGGCTTTAATTGTAGCTCAGCCATTAAATAATGTTTAGCTGACCCTGCCGTAACGATGAGACTGACAACTTTATTTTCAAATGCCTTTTCTGGGAGGAGG
Source organism: uncultured Bacillaceae bacterium (assembly GCA_937983065.1). Taxonomy (GTDB): domain Bacteria; phylum Bacillota; class Bacilli; order Bacillales; family Alkalibacillaceae; genus CALKAL01. Next base: position 1,369 of record CALKAL010000166.1, read on the forward strand.
TCAAATATATTTTTTAACGTCGCGGGTATGGATGCTTGAAAAATAGGCGTTCCGATAATAATCGCATCCGCATTCATTAACGTTTCCGTGACGTATTTTGTATCGCCTTCGTATTCTAAATAATTCCTTCCATCACTAAATTGAACGTCGTAATCCGCTAAATCAATTAATGTGAGGTCAATTTCTTCGGTTAAATTTTCAACTGACTTAATGACATAATTTAAAGCCGTTTTCGTTTTCGTTCCAATAGCAGAGCCGGATAATGCGACAACATTCATGGCAAATCCTCCTATTTCACTTTCGTATGCTTTCGGATTGCTGGTAAAATGTCCGTTGCGATATATTCAATATTACGTTTCAGCTGCTCGAACGGAACTCCTCCGAAATCCATTTGGGCAATATAACGTTGATGGCCAAACAATTCATGCTGATAAAGAATTTTTTCAATCACTTGGTCGACGCTACCTATGTTCATCACATCTCTTAAATCTGCCCCTTGAGCGAAATGTTGTTTTGGATAGCCTCGTCCATTTGTCAATTTCATTCCTTCATTAATGTACGGATACGTTTCTTGTTGCGCTTGCTGCGTCGTTTTTGCAACGTGGAAAAATCCAGCTGTAGAGATAGGTAGCTCGTCTGGATTATGCCCGTTGTTTCGAGCGGCTTCTCTATAAGCGTCAATTGAATATTTAAAACTCGTCGCTGGTCCGCCAAGCGTTGCAATAAACATCGGAACACCAGCATAACCTGCTTTAATTGCACTAGCAGGCGGTCCACCAACAGCCCGCCAAATCGGAATTGAGCCATCTTTTGGACGTGGCAACACTTTGGCATTCGTTAAAGGCTTCCGAAATTGTCCTTCCCAGTTGACGATTTCTTCTTCATTTATTTTTAAAAGTAACTCGAATTTTTCTTCAAACAATTCTTCATAATCGTGTAAATCATAGCCTAATAAGTCGAATACACCGACCCGAGATGCACGACCTGCAATTATTTCCGCCCGGCCATCTGAGATTAAATCAATCGTAGCGAAATCTTCATATACTCGAACTGGATCTAACGTGCTTATGATGGTTGATGAACTAGCGATTTTTATTTTGTTCGTCGCTTGAGCAATCGCCCCTAAAACGACGGAGTGGGCTTGCGTTGTAAAGTAATCTTGATGACTTTCACCAACACTAAAAAAATCAATGCCTGCTTCTTCTGCGAGTTGAGCTAATTCGATAATTTCCTTAATCCGTTGTTGGGCAGGGATTCGTTCTTGTGTTAGTGGATTCGGAATATGATCACCTAAAGTATATAAACCAAATTCTAGGCCTTTATTTGGATCGATGCGGTATTTTTCCATATGAACACAACCTTCCAGTATCTATTCAAACACATTATAGTATAAAAAATCGTTCGATTCCGAGAGATACGCTTGACCAATTTAAAGCTACTATTTATATGATGGATATTTTTCACGAAAGCATAATAAATATGTTATAGGACGAAAAAAGAGGAGTGTTGCGATGAAGGTAAAAGTATTAGGCTCTGGTTGTCATCGTTGTGTCAATTTTGCGGACGAAGTGGATAAGGCGATTGGAAAACTTGATAAGGGGTTGAGAGCTGAGCGGGTTTTTGATTTAGATGAAGTGAAAAAGTTCAATTTACAAAAAACACCTGCATTAGTCGTTAATGATGAAGTCATCGTGTCGGGTGAATCTCTAAACGCTGAAAAAATATATGAATTACTCGTCTTTCATAAAACATCGTAACGTAAAATGCCTTAGGTTTTAACTTAACCTAAGGCATTTTAAGATGGTATATAAATAAAGGGAGAACTCGTTTAACCTACGATATTATATCCCGAATCGACGTATACAATTTCCCCAGTCGTTCCTCTTGATAAATCGCTTAACATCGCAAGTGCCATATCACCAACATCTTCCTTCGTCACATTGCGTTTAAGTGGTGATTTTTCTTCAATGATATGTAAAATTTCATTGAAAGAAGGAACACCTTTTGCTGCAAGCGTTCGAATCGCCCCTGCAGACAATGCGTTAACGCGAATGCCGTCCTCACCAAGGTCTAAAGCTAAATATTTCACTGTTGCTTCTAAGGCAGCCTTAGCAACGCCCATCACATTATAGCCAGGTACCGCTTTTTCAGCCCCTAAATAAGTTAAGGCCATAATTGATCCGCCATTTTTCAATAACGGTTTTGCTTCTCTCGCTACAGCAATTAACGAGTAAGCACTCGTATCTAAAGCAAACGCAAAGCCTTCCCGGGATGTATTAATAAAACCTGCGCGTAAATCTTCAACGTGCGCGTGGGCGATTGAATGAATAATACCTGCGACTTCATCGGTATGTTTGCCAATTTCATTAAATGCATTTTTTATACTTTCATCATCATTGACATCACATTGAACAATGAGCTCGGCCTTATGTCCATTTTCATCGAGTAATCGTTGTAATTTTTTTAGCGAACGTTCTTGTCGATACGTGAAAATAACTTTTGCACCAGCTTTAAAGAGCGATTCTGCAATCCCCCAACCGATACTTCGATTATTCGCAACACCCATAACGACGAACGTTTTATCTTTTAATTTTAATAAATCTTCCATGGTAACCTCCAAAATATAAAAATTATTTGTTGGTATTAGTACTAGGTAATAATTTGGTTTAATTATAACATAAATAAAAGCGGTTATGTGCTAATTTTTACTTTTCAATGTTAAAATAATATAACGAAGGCGGTGAATAGACGTGGATTCTGTTAATGAAATTAGATGGCGTCAATATTTCGAACATTATGATCGATTATACAATAGTCTTAAAGCATATTCTAATGAATCATTTCAGAGTGAGTTGGAGAAAGTCGGTTTTATTCACCATTATGAAATGGTCATTGAACATGCGAAAAAAGTGATTTATTCCTATTTAGAAGCAAAAAATGTTGCTGAAACCGATTATCGAAAAGCAATTGTAAAAATGGAAGAGCTCGGTAAAATCGAAAACAGACGGACATGGTTTAAAATTGAAAACAGAAAAAATTTAGTGTTTTATTTACATAACGAAGGTGTATTAGACGAGCTGCTCGCGGATATAAATGATGAATACTTGCATGAGTTGGAACAGTTTTATAATCAATTAAAAGAAGAGGTTTAAATTGAGGCGCTTAATACGGAATCTGTGGAAGCAATTCTCAAACATACTCAAACGTAATCACCCCATACTAAGTATTACCGAGAGAAAGGGGTGAAAGTACGATGCAAATGAAGGATATTGAATGGTTACCAATCGTTGCTTCTATTGGGGTTGGCGCTGTAACGTATAGTGTGATGACAGGTAAAGGTGGACAAATCAAAAGCTTCATTCCAATGATTGCTAACATGGCTCAGGGACAAGGTCAACAAGGTCAAAGCCAAAGCCAATCTGGACAAAATGGTCAATCGCAAAATTATAGTAACATGCAAAGCCAAAACCAGTTAAGTATGAGTGAAGATCAGCAAAACTTTTCATAAATAAAATAAAAGTGAAGAAAAACGACATTTGTTTTTCTTCACTTTTTTAACTAGCGGACGACGGTAACATCGACTTTTGAATGGTTAATAACATGGTGGGCGACAGATCCGAGAATGAAACGCTCGATTGCATTTGTCCCTGTTGCTCCACAAAAGATTAAGTCGACATTTAATTCTTCTGGTAATTTTTTCGCTATGAAAAGCTTTGGATTGCCTAACCGAATTTCTTGAACGATATTGATATTTTCTGGAACGTTGATTTCATTAAACAATTTTTCGAATTCTTCTTTCGCGACTTTTTCAGCTTCTTCGACAGCATTCGTGTAACCTGCAATAAGAACGAGGTCAATATTTTGTTTATCTATAATATAGGCAATTGTAACTTTCGCATTAATCTCTTCGGCTAATGCAATCGCTTTTCTAACCGCATTTTTTGCAGGTGTTGATCCGTCAAAACCGACAAGAATATGCTCATATGTTTGTTGACTCATTTTATCCATCTCCCAGTGATCAATTTTGTCTCTCTCTAACTTAATTATAAACCTTTTTGGTCGATTCGTGGAGCTAACCTTGTATAAATATTGGAGTTTCTGTGAATTGCGCGCATATTTTTTCCAAATTAAATTTACATTTTTAAGGCTTAAGTTGTCGGGGATGTGAAATCTTTACTATAATAAAGTTAAAGTAAAAATTTAAGGAGAATAAAAATGGAAAAAACGGTTGATTTAATGGATGAGCCTTCATTAAAATTATTTGTCGTGTTAAATCGAGCTTTACAATCGGTTGAAAAAAGAGTAGCTCAAGATATAAAAAGTTATAATTTAAACTTAACAGAGTTTTCTGTGCTAGAGCTTCTTTATAGCCGTGGTGATCAGCCAATACAAAAAATTGGTCAAAAAGTGCTTTTAGCGAGTAGTAGTATTACGTACGTCGTTGATAAGCTTGAGGAAAAGAAGCTATTAAGACGCCGCGCATGTGATCAAGATCGGCGGGTTACCCACGCGACTTTAACAGATGAAGGGAAAAAGTTAATGGATGATATTTTTCCGAAACACGTTAGTGCGATGAAGGAAATTATGGGCGGACTGACAGATGAGGAAAAAAAGCAGGCGATTGAGCTAATTAAAAAATTAGGTTATCATGCCGAAGAATTTCGTGAGCAATGATGTTGACTTTTGTCAGCTTTTCTTTTAACATTTATCTCGGATTCATAATATATGAATAACATACAACTATGGAGGAAAGACATATGCTAAAGATAGGAATTATTTTAGGGAGTGTTCGAGAAGGGCGAAACGGTGAACAAGTAGCCAAGTGGATGTACGATTTTGCTCAAAATAGAGGCGATGAGGCAACGTATGAACTAGTCGACTTAGCTGATTACCGTTTACCTTTACTCGGGATTTCATTATCGGATGAGGAAAAAGAAGAAGCGGATCGAGTTATTAAAGCTTGGTCAGAAAAAATGGCTTCTTTTGACGGATATATTTTCGTAACACCTGAGTACAACCATGCCATTGGTGGTGCTCTGAAAAACGCGCTAGACTACTTAAATCCTGAATTAAATAATAAAGCTGCAGGATTTGTCGGTTATGGTAGCTTAGGAGGAACCCGCGCCCATGAAAATATGCGCTTAATTTTAGGGGAGCTACAAGTCGCTGATGTTCGCACAGCCGTAACATTTTCATTATTGACAGACTTCGAAAACTTCAGCGTGTTCAAGCCTGCTGACTATCATAAAGACAATGCAAATGGTATGTTAGATCAGCTTCTAGCATGGAGTAAAGCGTTAAAAACAGTTCGTTAATTTTTAATTGGACAAACCTCTCTTTTTAATTGAGAGGTTTGTTTTTTTAGCAATTTGCTCATAAGTTTCGGAAATTTGCTCATAAATCGAGGAATTCGCTCTTAAATAACGAAATTCGCTCATAAATCGAGGAATTTGCTCATA
>CALKAL010000167.1 GCA_937983065.1 uncultured Bacillaceae bacterium
ATTCAATAGTTTCGTTCGTTGTTATAATGACTACGAGCGAACTAAGCCGATTAAATTCTCTTGATATGGGGCAAATCTATTAGGGTGAACTATAGAGTACCTATAAAGACCAAATCTTTGGGATTGACTCTGAGATTTGTCCTATAGAACCCTTATAAAGACCAAATCTTTGGAATTGACTCCGAGATTTGTCCTATAGAGCCCCTATAAAGACCAAATCCACAAGCTCGAACCCCAGATTTGTCCTATAGAATTAAACCCATTTAATGAAATAGGGACACTGACTATAAAAGGACAGTGTCCCTATTATTTTTTAAAAGACAGCTCAAATTTTAAAATCTAAAACGATTAATCATTTACCGACCATTCATTAATATAGTGAATCGTTCCACCAAAATGAAGATCAGGTACGTTTTCTAAGCGATCACTTTTTACACTTAAAGCTTTAGGGAACCATAAGTATAAATAAGGAAGATTTTCTGCCATATGCTCTTGCACTTGGTCATAAATCACTTTACGTTCATCTGGATCACTAATCGATTGCCCTTGTTCAAGCAATTCATCTAACTCATCATTTTTATAGGCTGGCATATTATTACCTGAACCCACATTTGAAGAGTGATATTGTGCTAAAACATCTGGGTCAGTCGGGTAAGACCACCAGTTTAACATCATGTCAAAATCACGATCAATGACGTTTTTCTGAATCATTGAGTTCCACTCTAACGTATTTAATTGCACATCTAGACCGACATCAATTAAATATTGCTGAACGAGAGTTGCGATTTGTTCTAAATCACCTTGAAGCGCAATGTCGAATTCAAACGTAAATGTTTCTCCGTCTTTATCAACAAAGCCATCTCCATCAGTATCCTCCCAGCCCGCTTCTTTAAGTAAAGCTTTAGCCTGTTCTGGATCAAATTCATACGTTTTTAAATCTTCTTTAAAGTATTGCTCCTGGTCTGGCGTAATCGCTGCATTTGCGATAGAAGCATAGCCGCCTAAAACAGAATCGATAATCGCTTCACGGTCAATCGCATGGAGCATCGCTTGACGTATTTTCACATCTTGGAATAACGGATTCTCTAAATCAACCGCAATCCAGTAATATTGTGTCGTATCTGATTCGATAATTTCTAAATTATCCGCCTGTTGTAAACGTTCGATTGACGATGTATCCTCCAAGTTAAACGCATCTAATTCACCACTTAATAATTGGGCAATTTGCGTATTAACATCTGGTAAAATTTTAAACGTTACCGAATCTAAATTCGCTGGACCGTTATGGTAATCATCAAAACGTGAAAGGACTAATTGCTGTCCAGAAATATAATCATCAAATTGGAAGGAACCCGTTCCAACTGGAGCATCTTTGTTAAACTCCGTATGATTCCACGGATCGTCAACACCTTCAAACTTATGTGCTGGTAAAATTTCTGAGTTAAATGCTAAATAAGCAGGTAATGATGCGAATGGACGAAGCATATGGAATTCCACTTCGTAATCATTAACAACGACGACTTCTTCAATCGCTGTGTAGTTGGAAGCACCATTTGAACCTAAAGAAGCATCTAAAACTAAATCGTTAAAAGTAAATGCGACATCTTCAGCGGTAAACTCTTCACCATCATGCCATTTAACGCCTTCTTTTAACTTAAACGTCCAAATTAAACCATCCTCAGACGTCTCCCACTCCTCAGCTAAGCTTGGAGCTGGTAAATTGTCTAATCCTGGCTTCGTTAAACCTTGGAAAAGAACCCGGTTAACGATGTTAGATTCTGCATAAGCGTTCGGGTGCCACGGATTAAAAATCGGGTCTCCTACAATTGGAATAGAAACATTTCCACCTTGTGTAACTTCCCCATTACTATTTGAATCGCTATCTTTTTCATTGTCATCAGCATCATTATTTGAAGAACAAGCAACAAGTACTGTTAATAACAATGCTAATAAAACTAATCCTATCTTTTTCATCTTTCTATTAACCTCACTTTTTTTTAAGTTATTTAACCCAAGTTTCTTTTAATACACGCATAATATTCTCACCCATTACTTTACGGATGTCTTCACGGCTATAGCCATGTTTCACTAACCAGCGAACGACGTTGTTATAAGCTTCACCTGGGTTTTCTAACCCTTTGACATATTCAACCTCGTCAAATTGAACACCTGAATGAGCTTCTCCAATTGATAAAGCTGCTGCAAAGGCACCGTGAAGACCAACGTGATCACCGAATAATGTATCTAAACCAAAGGCAACATGGTCAATTCCGACTAAGTCGACACAATATTCAAAGTGCTCCATGACAGACTCAATGGAATGATCCGGATGTTTTTCTGTTAATGTCGTATGCGGTGCTGCTTCAATACCGATAACGCCACCTTTAGCTGCACAAGCTTGAATGACATCATCTGGCTTTAATCGATTAATGTCCCAAAGTCCTCGGGCACCAGCATGGGTAATGAAAATTGGTTTAGAGCTTGCTTCGATAACATCCCTAGACGTTTGATCACCACAGTGGGAAACATCAATCGTCATTCCTAATTTGTTCATCCGCTCAACAACACGATGACCAAAGGAAGTAAGTCCACCGTCATTTTTCTCCTTCAATCCACCACCTAATGAGTTCGACTCAGAGTAAGCAATCCCCATTACGCGAACACCTAGGCCGTATAATACGTCAACTCGATCAATTTCATTTTCAATTTGTGTTGCCGATTCTAATGACGTAACAAACGCGATTTTATTTTCTTTTTTCGCGCGGTAAATATCTTCAATCGTCTCAGCACGAATGACCATATCTTGATGCGCAAAGTCACTGTAGCGAATTCCTAAATCGTGAATGACATCGTTCCATTTCCAGCCAGCATTCGATGTAATAAAAGCTGTTCCGTCCATGAAGTTTTCAAAAACGACATCAAGCCCAGAAACACTCAGCCCTTCATAGCCTGTCCAGTCCCGACCTTGACGACGAAACTCCATAATTTCACTTAAATCTTCAGGCGTGACAAACGTGTGCTCATGTAATGAAATAATTAAATCTTCTTGTAAAATTTCTTGTACTTTCGCCTCTTCTTCCTCAGAAACAGGATAGTTAAAAGGTTCTACACGTCCAATTTCTTTCGCTAATTTATACGGTTTGTAATCTTTACCCGCTTCTAAATAGTCGAATGATTTATATCCGTTATAATCCTTTACTTTAGGCTTTATTTGTTTACTCACTTATAAAACTCCTTTACAAATTTCTGTAATATTTGAAATTATGCTATAATCAAAAATGGGAAAGTTACCCCTGTATGAGTGGAAAATGACACGCAACAGATCGTTCCTCAGAAATAGGAACTAATTCTGGTGTCTTCGTTTTACAAATGTCCTGTGCCAAAGGACAACGTGTATGAAAACGACAACCACTTGGGGGATTAGAAGGAGATGGGATTTCTCCTTGTAAAATAACTTTTTCCCTTTTTGCTCTAGGGTCTGGGGTTGGGTTTGTTGAGATGAGTGCCGATGTATAAGGGTGTGCCGGCCGCTTATACAGTTCCTCAACTTCTCCAACCTCAACCAATTGACCGAGATACATGACGCCAACGCGGTCTGAAATATGTCTGACGACGTTAAGTCCGTGTGCGATAAATAAATACGTTAAATCTAATTCTTCCTGCAATTCAACGAGTAAGTTCAGTACTTGCGCTTGAACGGAGACGTCTAGTGCCGAGACAGCCTCATCTGCTAAAATAAATTTCGGATTTAAAGCAATCGCCCGCGCAATACCAATTCTTTGTCTTTGCCCACCCGAAAATTCGTGCGGAAATCGATTTCGCCTCGTCGGGTCAAGTCCCACTAATTCCATTAACTCGATGACTCGTTTTTCTAGTGCTTTACCAGATAACGTTTTGTTAATTCGAAAAGGCTCTGCGATAATATCGTATATTTTCATCCTCGGATTTAGTGAGCCATATGGATCTTGATAAATGACTTGCATATCATGTCGGATTTTTCGCATATCCCTTTTCTTTAAATTCGTAATATCTTTTCCATTGAAAAAGATTTGTCCATCTGTTGGTTCCTGTAATCTTAAAATCGTCCGCCCGAGCGTCGATTTACCTGAACCAGATTCACCAACTAATGAAAAGGTCTCCCCTTTACGAATTTGTAATGAAATATCATCAACTGCTTTTACGAATTGCTTTTCTCGATTAAATAGGCCGTCTTTAATCGGAAAATATTTTTTCAAATTTTTAATTTCTACAAGGACGTCTTGTTCATCAACCACCTTTTCAGAAGGCTCAGAACTGTTAACCGTTTCCACCTTCTCACCTCCCTTCAAGTCTTTCAAGCAGTGCCGGTTTATGATTCTACTTTATCTTTTCCAATTACCTTGTCATAATTCCAACAAGCTACTTTTCGCCCATTGACATCTTGTAATGAAGGCTCGACTTGTCGACATTGATCTGTTGCAAACTCACATCTCGGGTGAAAACGACACCCAGTAGGTAAATCTGTTAAACTCGGAATCGTTCCTTCAATTGAATAAAGCTTCTGTTTGCGCCCTTCTTTTTCAGTTGGAATCGATTGTAGTAAACCTTTCGTATAAGGGTGCGTCGGTTCGTCAAAAATTTGATAAACCGTTCCTTCCTCAACAACTTTACCCGCATACATGACGATGATTTTATCCGCAATCTCAGCTGCGACTCCCATATCGTGAGTAATAAAAATGATAGACATATTAATTTTTTCTTTTAATTCGTTTAAAAGATTAATAATTTGTGCCTCAATCGTTACATCTAATGCCGTTGTTGGTTCGTCTGCGATGAGTAGCTTCGGATTACAAGCAAGAGCAATCGCAATCATTATTCTCTGACGCATTCCCCCAGATAACTCGTGAGGATGCTGTTTCATTCTCACCTTGACATCGTTAATTCCGACGAGCTCCAAAAGCTCTAATGCCCGATTATAAGCTTCATCTTTACTCACTTTTTTATGACGCATAACCCCTTCCATCAGTTGCCGGCCGATTGTAAATACTGGATTAAGCGCCGTCATCGGTTCTTGGAAAATGATCGAAATGTCATTGCCGCGAATATCTCGCATATCATGTTGAGTCTTCTGAGCAAGATCTTCACCTTCAAATAAAATCTCACCACTTGCAATCGAGCCATTTTCATATTCGAGTAATCGCATAATAGATAAGCTCGTCACACTTTTACCACTTCCAGATTCTCCGACGATACAAACCGTCTCACCTTGCTTCACATCAAACGAAATATTGTCAAGGGCGCGAATCTTTTTACCATCCGAATTAAAATCAACACATAGATTGTCCACCTTCAATATCGGTTGCATAAACCTCACCTCCTTTAAATGATTACGAAATTTTCTAAAAATTTACCTTTAAAAAACAACTGGTGTGATAACGCCTAATAAATGCGTCTCCTCATCCATTAAATTTTCACCGAAGTGTTCTAGTTGTGACGGGAAATGGATGGAATCACCTTCGTACAAGAAATATTCCTTCTGATCAACTGTGAATTTAACGCCCCCTTTTAAAACGTAATAGAACTCCTCACCAGAAAATTTATAAGTTTTATTTTTCGTTTGTTTCGGCGCTAAAATTAATATGTAAGGTGCTAATACGCGTTTATCAAAGTTTCCACCTAGATTAACGTATACCGTATCTAACCCATCAACTTGGAAGGCTCTACGTTCATCTTTTTTCGTTAAATATTTGTAGTTTTTTCGATCTTGGAAAAACTCGGATATATTCATTTCAAAAGCATCCGCAATTTTTTTTAATGACGTAATAGCTAAATTAGATGATCCGCTTTCCACTTGAGATAAAAATCCGACCGATAAACCCGTTTTTTCACTTAGTTCTTTTAACGTCATCTCTTTCATCTTGCGTAACGTTTTTACTTTTTCGTAAACCTCCTTCATACTAATCCCCCCTTCTTCCTAAAAAAACAAACCACCAATTGCAAAAACATACTTAAAAATTAATAATTATACATCTGTAATTAATAAAAAACCAACAAGATAGTTTGTTGAACGGTAAAATTTAACTCACACTTAAAAAGTTAAGTGCTACTAAATTAATTATTTATTTATCATATTATAACGCATAAATTAAAATTGTCTATACTATTTTTTATTTTTTTAAGCTTTTTAATTAAATGGACAAATTGTAAGCGCTTTATGTGGAAATGCTGGTCAAATCGGGACTTTTAATGAAGTAGATTTTGGTATTTTTCTCGTACATTTATATTTGACTTAAATATATATTGAATTTTAAGTTATATAAAATTAATCGTTGATGAACATAAAAAGGATAAAGATCTCGGATTTGAAGGAGGAAAAGATTTAGGCTTCATCATGACGACTGGACTCGCAATCGGAAACTTAGGTGCCTTGTCCGCACCCATTTTAAGTGGCTATTTTGATATTGGGGCAATGCTACCTTGGTTAATGTTTTTAATCGGAGCAAATATTGTTTTGTACACATACTACAGTAAACGAATGAGCAAAAGCCGAACTAAAACGTTAAAACAAATGGGGTTCGTTTTCCCACTAATCGTTGCTTTACCTTTTGTGAATTTTGCAATTAACTTAACGAGTCACGGCTATCTCAATACGTTTTCAGCGATTTACGTCCTTATTTACTTGCTCCTCGTTGCCGCGATCTATTACGGAATGCGTCGTTTATATAACGAAAACAAATTTATGCTTGAGTAAACAGTCAGTCATCTCTTTAATAGGAGATGGCTGTTTTTTTATTCTCCTCGCCTGTTAAACGACTAAAACAGACAATCTTCAGCTTTTTTGATAGTAACCTCGATCATTTTTTCAAACACAATCTTTCCACTAACCAAAATTAGTAGTAATTTACCATTGAAAATATATTGAATTTTTTTATAATTGAAATAATTAATTATAGAAGCGGCAAAGAAAGGAGGGATTTACAAAGATGATTAAGAGAATATTTGTTTCCAGTCTCATTTTCACTACCCTAGTTGCCTGCCAATCAGAAGAGTCTGCAAATGATCAAAACTTAGACAATCTTGCATTAAGCACCGAGGTTAGCACCACTAGTGATGACCTCGTATATGAGCATGATGGTTATTACGAAGTGAACACGATTGATGAATTAATGGCATCTCAATATATCGTCAAAGGAAAAGTCGTAGATATTTTAGGACCTTATGAAACCGAGGACTTAATTAATGAAGATTTTCTTAAATATGATGATTACTTTAAATTTCATACCGACATCGTTATTGAAGTAGATGACTATTTAGGAGAAGCTTTACCTTTTGAAGAAATTGTCGTTAGAAGAGAAGGTGGAAAAATCGATGATCGAGTACACATCACTGAGTTTGAAAACTTTGCGGTAGGTGATGAAGTCATTATTTTTAACTTAGAAAATGATCCCGAAAGATATACGCAAATCTCTGAAGGATATAAACCTGAACAATATTTTTCCTTACTCATGAATACAACATTTAAAAAAGAAAATAATAACGAATTTGTCCGTCTCGACGGTGTTTTTGAATTTGATCGGAATGAAAAAGTGACGATGGATATGTTTGAAGAGAAACTAAGTAAAAACTGAGAGCCATCTTAACAGCCCACAATTACCTATTTTACAATATAGTTAAAGTTGACCAGAAATTTAAAGAGGTTAGCACAAAAAATTGTCCTAACCTCTTCTCTTATCTTTAAA
>CALKAL010000168.1 GCA_937983065.1 uncultured Bacillaceae bacterium
TCAATGTAATTGGATCTGCCGATAAACATTCATTCCACGTCTTCACTATTTGCTTCTCATCACCAGGTTGATAGTTTCGATAAATAATTGTCAAAATAAACACCCCTCGTAAAATAATAAGTCTATTCTATCTTATTATTTTACATCAATTCAAATAATTCAAATAAGGGAAAATAATTCTCTATTTGAATCTTGTTTAAATAATAGGATGTAAAGGGTAGAAATAGGCATTAAAGCATACCGAGGTTTTCTATATATCCGCACAAAAAAAGTAGTACAAACATAAATTAAGGTTTGTACTACTAGTCAAGGATATTTATAAATAATGAGTTTACTGCGCATCTTCGTAAAGGTGACATGATACTAAACGCTCACCGTCCACCTCTTTTTGTATCGGTGTTTCTATACGGCATTTGTCAAAAGCGTAAGGACATCTCGTTTGAAACACACAGCCAGTTGGTGGGTTTGAAGGGCTCGGAATATCTCCTTCTAAAATAATTCTTTCTTTTTCCAAATGGGGGTCAGGAATTGGAATCGCCGAAAATAAAGCTTCCGTATAAGGATGTAATGGTTTTTCATACAAAGTATCCTTAGGGCCTAACTCCATCATTTTCCCTAAATACATAACACCAATTCGGTCACTAATATGTTTTACAACGCTTAAGTCATGCGCGATAAATAAATAAGTTAAGTTGAATTCCTCTTGTAAGTCCGATAATAAGTTTAATACTTGGGATTGCACGGAAACGTCTAATGCTGATACTGGTTCGTCGGCAATAATAAGTTTCGGATTGATGGCTAATGCTCTTGCAATACCGATTCTTTGACGTTGACCTCCAGAGAATTCATGAGGATATTTCCTCGCAGCATCACCGGATAAACCGACCGTATCTAAAAGTTTTTTTACTCTCTTTTTCCTAACATCTTGGGGATCATCCGAGTGGATAATCATCGGTTCTTCAATGAGCTCTTCTACTCTCATTCTCGGGTTTAAAGAAGAATAAGGGTCTTGGAATACCATTTGCATATCTTTTCTCGTTCTTCTTAATTCGGTTTGCTTTAATTCCGCCATATCTTTCCCGTTAAAAATAATCTTTCCTTCTGTAGGGTCTAGCAACCTTAAAATCGTTCTTCCTAATGTCGTTTTCCCTGAACCAGACTCCCCAACAATTCCAAAAGTCTCACCTTTTCGTATATTGAAACTTATATCATCAACGGCTTTGACATGTCCGGTCGTTTTGTTGAATAGTCCAGTCTTAATCGGAAAATACTTTTTCAACCCTTCAACCCGAAGCAAATAATCTGAGTTGTCATCGCCAACATGGTTTACTTCAATTTTTTCAGTCAACTTTAATTCACCTCAGTACTACTGTTGTTTTCATTCTCATACAATAAACAACGCACTTTATGGTCTTTATTAATTTCTTCTAAATCAATATCTTGCTCTAAACATTCAGGCATGGCAAATTTACAGCGTGGTGCAAATCTACAACCTTTCGTAAAGCTGTTCGACGGAGGGACAACACCTTCAATTTGATTAAGTCTTTTCTTCTTCTCATCAATTTTCGGTATACTTTCCATTAACCCTTTTGTGTATGGATGTTTCGGATGATCGAACAGTTCTTTAACGGGAGCTTCTTCAACAATTTGACCCGCATACATAACGACAACTCGGTCAGCCATTTCAGCAACAACACCTAAATCATGGGTAATTAATAAAATCGACGAGTCAAATTCATCCTTAACTCTTTTCATTAAGTCTAATATTTGTGCTTGAATCGTAACGTCTAATGCAGTTGTCGGTTCGTCCGCAATTAATAAATTGGGATTACAAGAAATAGCAATCGCAATCATGACTCTTTGTCGCATCCCACCAGACAGTTGATGTGGATAATCATCATAAATTTCATTCGCTCGTGCAATTCCTACCTGTTTTAAAAGTTCTATCGCCCGTTTTTTTGCTTCTCTTTTACTAATTTTGTTATGTCTTCTTATCCCTTCAATAATTTGAAATCCGATCGTTAATACAGGATTTAATGAACTCATCGGCTCTTGGAAAATCATTGAAATTTCTTTTCCACGAATAGATGTCAGTTCTTTATTACTTAATTTCGAAATATCTTTTCCGTTATATCTAATTTCGCCGTCTACAATTTTTCCAGATTGTTTCTGAACTAATCCTAATATTGATAAAGAGGTGACACTTTTTCCTGAACCCGATTCGCCGACGATTGAGAGGATCTCACCTTTGTTAATATTAAAGGACACCCCATCTACCGCTTTAAACGTTTGATCGCCAACAAAAAAGTAGGTTTTTAAATTTTCCACCTCTAGTAATGGATCATTTGACATATTTCTCACCACCATATGGATAATCAAATTTCTAATTAAAGAAATTTCGCCATCATATATTCATTGACGTATTCACCATCTATACGAAAGGCATTTCTTTTCATGCCTTCTAATTCAAATCCCATCTTTTTATACAATAAGAAAGCTGGAATATTTTTATCGATAACACCTAGTTCCATTCGCGTCACATTTTGTTCAACTGCCCAATTTTCTAAGCTTTTGAACAATTTTGTGCCGATTCCTTGTCCTGTAAAATCTTTTCTAATACCGATAGCGATATAAATACTATGTTTATTACGCTTTGCTTGTCCCCCTTTTGCTGTTAAATAGCCGACTAATTGCCCATCTTTTTCAGCAACGAGGATAATTGAATTATCTTCATTTAAATAGGTTTGAATTATATTTTTTTGTTCTTCCAAAGTCGTTTTTCTTTCGCCTTCTTCAAACAGTAAATAATCACTTTCCGCATCAATAATTTTAGTCAACTCTAAATATTCCTCTGCTTTGGAAAGATCTAATTCAGTAATCTTCATGTTTCTCACCCTCTGCTCTGCTCGTTATTCTTTTTTAACTCTCGGGTCTAATAAGTCTCTTAAACTGTCACCGAGTAAATTAAATGAAAAGATTGTTACAACAATAAAGATCGTCGGGAATATTGCCGTCCAAGGCGCTAACTCCATAAACCGTCGACTCGTATTTAACATAGAACCCCACGATGGATCAGGGGGTTGTATTCCTAATCCTAAAAAGCTTAAAGCCGCTTCAGTCAAAATAGCTGAAGATAAAGCTAATGTCACTTGTACTAGAAATGGGGCTAATATATTTGGAGTTATATGTTTAGCAATAATTCTTAAGTTCGATGCCCCAACTGACATCGCATTCGAAACATAATCCATCTCTTTTACTGTAATGACCGTTGACCTGACCAATCGGGTAAAAACAGGGATAAAGACAATTCCAATAGCTATCATCGTATTAGTTAGATTCGGTCCTAAAATCGCAACGACAGCTAGAGCTAATAGTAAATCTGGGAATGCGAATAACACATCCATAATTCTCATAATGACATTATCTACCCAGCCTTTAAAATAACCTGCCAAAAGACCGAATAATAGACCAAATCCAGCACCTATACCAACAGATATTAACCCTACTGTTAAGGAAACTCTTGCCCCATAAATGATTCGACTAAAAATATCTCTTCCTAAATCATCAGTACCAAATATAAATTTTGAACTGGGAGATTCTAGTCGATGCTCATTAAAGGTATGTGTAGGATCATGTGGGCTAATGACTGGTGCTAAAATACCTATAACTAGGATTAACAGAACACCAATTAAGCCTACAATACCTATTTTATCTTTACGTAATTTAGTTAAAAACTCTCCCATTCTATCACTCATTCCTTTATATTAATCATATGATATACGAGGATTCAAATAAGCGTATAGTATATCAACTAGTAAATTAATAGTTACAAAGATTACTGCTACAAACAAAATACTTCCTTGTACAACAGGGAGATCTCTTTGCATGATACCTGTTAAAATATACTGTCCGAGTCCTGGTAGTGAAAATATTTGCTCCACAATGACAGTACCACCTAAAAGGAAGCCGATTTGCATGCCTATCATCGTAAGAACAGGAATTAATGCGTTACGAAAAGCATGTCGAAAAATAACGACCTTTTCTTTAATCCCTTTTGCTCTAGCAGTCCTCACGTAGTCTTGTTCTAATACTTCAAGTGATGAGGATCGAGTCATTCTCATAATAGAACCAGCCATTGAAACACCTAATATTAATGCTGGAATGAATAGTCGTTCGAGATTCATTAAAGGATCTTCAAAAAGCGACGTATATCCTACAGGCGGAAAATAGTTAAAGCCTAGCGATAACACTAGAATGATGATCGTAGCTAAGGCAAAGTTTGGAACAGATACACCGAATAACGATACAATTCTTAAACCGATATCTGTTTTAGTGTTTCTGTAAATAGCAGCAATGATACCGAATGGGATACCAATGACCCAAGCAATTAACGATGCTAATAACGTTAATTCTAATGTCAAACCGAACCGACTTAATATTTCTGGCAATATTGGTGCACCCGTTCTTAAAGATTCTCCAAAATCACCGACAACAACACCCGATATCCAGTTCCAATATTGTTGATAAAGAGGTAAATTTAATCCGAGATTTTCTCTTAATTGCTCCCTTAATTCTGGAGTCCCTTCCGTTCCTAAAATAATACTTGTAATATCTCCAGGTATCACATTCATGATGACAAACACAACTATCGATATACCAAAAATGACAGGAATCGTGTAAAAAACTCTCCTAATTACGTATTTATACATATGTACACTTCCCTTATGAAAATCAATAATGCTAAAGAAATAGTAGATTTAAATAATATAGGTAGGAAAATAAATTCACTCCTACCTATATTATTAATCAGTCTTCAATCAAAATGTTTTATTTAATTGTTGTTTCACGGAAATTCTCACTATCATGTGGTAACGGGTTATACCCATCTACGTTACCTCTTACGACAATATAGCTCTTAGGCATGAGTAAAAATAAGTTTGGTGATTCTTCGATGATTAACTCTTGCGCTCTCGTATAAATTTCATGTCTTTTCTCTTCATCAACTTCTACTAAACCTTCAGCTACAATTTCATCAAACTCAGGGTTAGAGTATTCCCATACGTTTGCAGAACCAGTTGTTGAGAAGAAGAAGTTTAATGAACGGTCTGGATCTCGACCTGGGCCGTTTTTACCTACAAGAGAATCGTATGTGTTGCTATTCCATGCGTCAATGTACTCTCCCCACTCAAGCTGAACGATTTCAGCATCAATACCGATAAGCTCTAAATGTTGCTGAATTAATTGAGCGGCAGATACTAGGGCTGCTTCAGTTGAAGGTACACCCATTTGCATTTCAAAGCCTGAACCAAAACCAGCTTCTTCTAATAACTCTTGTGCTCTATCAATGTCTGGTTGGTATAATTCATGGTTACTTACGTCAATTGACCAGTTACCAAGGGATTCTGGAATTGGACCAGAAAGCTTAGCCTCTCCAGCCATAACTAAGTCGATAATTTCTTCTCTATCAACAGCTAAACTGATAGCTTGTCTTACTCTTTTGTCACTTAAAGCTTCATGAGTCGCATTAAAACCTAAGTAATAGTATTCTAAATCATCGTAACTAATAATATTTAATTCGTCATTACCTTCAAGTAAGCTAACAGAGTCAGGTGTAACTGTTGTTAAATCAACTTCTCCTGTTCTAATCGCAGCAATTCTTGAAGATTCATCAACCATTGTTAAATAGTGTAGCTCATCTAAGTATGGTTGACCGTCTAAATAGTAATCTTCGTTCTTTGTAAGAATAACATGTGTATCTGGAACCATTTCACTAAATACGAAAGGACCAGTACCAACAGGATTTTGGTTTAAATCACCATGTTCTTCTACAACTTCTTTTGGAACGATCGCATAGTTTGCACCAGATGCTAAATAAGATAAGAAAGGTGCAAATGGTTGACTTAATTTAATTTCTACTTCATAGTCGCCAAGAACGTTAATTTCTTCAATTAAAGATAAGTTTGAAGAACCGATAGCTCCAGTTTCAGGATCTAAAATTCTTTCAAAACTATACTTGACATCATCAGCCGTCATTTCGCGGCCGTTATGGAATACAACGTCATCTCTTAATTGGAAGACATACGTTGTTTCATCAACAATGTCCCAATCAGCTGCTAGTCTTGGAGCAAACTCCATGTTTTCATCTAATGTAATTAAACCTTCATAAATTTTACCCATAATTCGGTGTGATGAACTTGCTGTTGATGTATGTGGGTCTAATCCAGAAGGGTCCTGATCTGCAGCAACTTTTAAAATTTGTTCTACATCATCACTTGATCCTTCTGTTTCTTCTGTTTCACCATTGTTATTATCTGTTTCGTTTTCATTACCATTACCATTTTCATCATCACCGTTTGAACATGCAACGACGAAAATACTTAACATAAATAACATTGCAATTAGTGTTAGCCATCTTTTTTTCATAGAAATTTCCCCCTTAGTGAATTGTGTTTAATACTTGGCTAAAAATTTCTTCTCTAAATTTATTTATATTTGTTGGTTTTTCTACATTGAGTCGATTCGTTAATAATACGACTTGTAGACGCTTCTTTGGTACTAGCCATAAAGACGTTCCGGTAAAACCTGTATGCCCACACCCAGTTGGAAATGGGGCATTTATTTGCCACCCTAATCCTCGACCATCAATTTGATCTTTCATAGATTCAAAGATTAATGCCTCATCAATGTATGCTTTTTCCCCCGTAAATCCCCCCTTTAAGTATAACTCTCCTAATTTGCTGACATCATTTGCATTCGCAAATAGCCCAGCGTGACCAGATTGTCCTTTGAAAAAGTAATGGCAGTTCCCATCGTTAACTTCCCCAACAATTGGTACCGTTGTATCTCTGAAGTTATCAAATTGTTTATTTCTGTCTGCACACATTTTCATTTCAATTTGGTTACCGAACTCAGTTGCGACAATCTTTCCATCTTGTGGTATCGGGCCGTAAGTGAGGCTGTCCATCTTTAATGGTTTTACGATGTATTCGGTAACAGCATCCTGTAATGATTTATTTGTTTGCTGCTTAATTACTTCACCTAATAAAATAAAATTTAAATCACTATAAACCGTCTTATCTTCATGATGTTCTAACGGGATTTTATTCAAAATTGCATATAAATCATCATTAGGTAGCTCGGAATAAAAAGGATACCAGCCAAGGAGCCCTGAGCTATGTGTTAACAATTGTTTAATCGTTATTCTTTCTAAAACAGAATTTCCTTTTACTTTCGGTAATGTATCTTTTAACGTCGAATCAAGCTGGATTGTTCGATCAGTTATGAGTTTCAAAATCATTGTCGTTGTAAATAACTTTGAAACACTAGCTAAGTCAAAAATAGATGTTTCATTAATTGGTACATTCCGATCCTCGTTTTGGTACCCATAAGCGAGTTGGGCGATTGTTTCATCATCCTTTTTCACGAGACAAATAGCACCTGTAAAATAGTTTTGTTCATAATATTTTTTTAATATTTGTTGCAATGCTTCATTCATTTTATACACCACTTTATACGTTGTAAGCGTTTACTTATCTGCCAGCTGAATCTATTAATAATTTTCTTATAAAATATTATAACATGGATTGTGTACTTTTTTGAAATATTTTTTCAATTAATTTTTTGTTAAATCTTTTATCGCTTCTTTAACATACCCGCTGTTATTGTGTAAAGCTGCTTTTGCCTCATCATAATCAACCCCTGCAAGCAACATGACAATCGC
>CALKAL010000169.1 GCA_937983065.1 uncultured Bacillaceae bacterium
TAATCCCATCATAAATCATTCTCTTTCAGTTCGCATCGCTTAGTGATACGCTTATATTAAAGATGATTTTTCAACGGAGGAATAAACATTGGAAATATCAAACTTGCTTAACGTTTTTAAAAATAGGCAACCCGATATTTTTGGAAAAGATAAAATGCGGCATTCCGCTGTTCTCATCCCCCTTTTAGAAAAAAATGGCGAGATTCATATTTTGTTTGAAGTAAGGTCAATGACATTGAGAAGTCAGCCTGGGGATATTTGTTTTCCTGGGGGGAGAATCGATGCAACTGATGCGACACCGAAGCATTGCGCCATTCGAGAAACGTGTGAAGAGTTAGGTGTTAATGATCAACATATAAAAGATATCGCACCCCTTGATTATATTGTGTCTGACATGGGGCGAATTATTTATCCTTATGTCGGCAGGCTCATCGATGCGAATCAAATTAACATTAATAAAGAGGAAGTTGAAGAAGTATTTACAGTTCCGCTTTCATTTTTCCTTAATAATAAGCCTGATGTTTATAAAGTTTATTTAAAGGCTGAGCCAGAAGAAAACTTCCCGTTCGATCTTATTGTCGGTGGGAAAAATTATAATTGGTCAACCCCTCATATAAATGAGCTTTTTTATCAATATGAAGGAAAAGTCATTTGGGGATTAACAGCGAAAATTTTAACTCATTTTATTTCGGTAATTAAAGAGAATTAAAACAGTCTCCCCTTAATTTTGCAAAGGGGAGATTTTTTCACAAACTAACTAAGAAAACCATTTCTTCTTTTTAAAAACTCGACAAATATAGCTTTCTCCAAACCCTTCACAATCTGTATTTTCTTCAATTTGATTAAATCCTAATCGCTCGAATATTTTTTTATAATTCCTTGGAAAGTGGCGGTCGGAATCCCATGTTTCACTTTCGATAATGATTAAATATGATTTTGTCACGCGTGCTAATTCTGAAAAAATCCAATCGCTATCGGGGTGAATATGTTCCAAGACAGCCATGGAAAAAGTTAAATCGAAGGAATTTGTTTCGAATGATTGAATGACATCCTCAATCGGACCCGTAAAAATTTGAATTTCTTCACTCATTTTCGGATAATGTTTTTTCAATAACTGAACCGCATCTTCATTAATCTCAATACCTGTTAAATGCGTGTAGCCCTTTTCAAAAAGGTAGTTTAAATTTCTCCCAACATTGCAGCCTGGCTCTAATATACGTGCGGTTTCATCGACATATTTTTGCACGTATTCATATAAAAATTTCGACCTTTCCGTTTTGTTTAAATACTTTGATGGTTCATTTCCCTTATTCGGGTTTTGCCAAAACTGATATAACTCTTCCTTTGATGGATTTGCTTTCTTTTTCATTAGTTTGACACAACTCCTTTGGCTAGCAATTAAACTATATATTATTGTATTTCGAGGAGTTGCTTTTCGTTTGAGTTATTGTCCGTTAACGATAGAAATTATGTCATTGGTATATGTAAAGTTCGCTAGTTTTGTTTTTCCTTTAACAATTGTAAAATTTCTTGAAAGGCGCTTTGCTGGGATTCAATTAATTCGTCAACTGCTTGAATAACCGTTTTACTATTTTGTGCCGTTAATTGCTCAACGTCTCCTTGTAAAGGCTTTTGTTCTAAATTCGTCATCAACAAATATAACAACAATGTGTTTAACGATTGATTTTCTAATATAACGTAACGATTAGGATCTATTGGTTCATCTTTTTCTGTTAGCTGATCGCGTATAATTTGCTCGGTTAATTTTTTAAAAAGTAACGTCTTGTCGGTGACTAAATTTTCGCTCATGTCCTTCCTCCCTCCTTTACATTTGTCCACTCATATTAATCGGGTTGATCGCGGACATTCCTTCAGATTTTTGATCAAAATAGACAAAGCCATTAACACTTCCAGAATAACTCGCGGCTTGAAACCATTTAAGCTGAAATTGGCTATAGACGAGTTCTTCATACGGTTTTAATTCATCCTGATTCATTGGCCGCAACCAATATTCGTTCTCGTCTGCTTGCTCATTCATTCGTTGCCACGTATCGTTTGTAGGGGCTTGTTGTTCGGAATCGCCTAATATATATTTTCCTGTAAAAGAAAAAGGAGAGTTTTCGGAAAGCTGAATACAGATGATTGGATTTTTTAACGTTTGATCGCTCAAGTTTAAAATATGGAAATTAGCGATAATAATGTTTTCACTGTGATTGTCATGGGATAAGCTCGTTGAATATGTGAAATAACTTAAGACAAACGGATCAATTGGCCGATTTCCTCGTTCTATGTCATGAATCGTATTTTTTACTTCTAATAAATAATCGTTCGTACGTTGCTTAAATTCGTTTATTTTATCTGTAAGTTGTTTTAATTCGTTCACTACTTACGTTCACCCTTTCTTGACTAAAAAATTAAATGAAGAGAGGATTTCCCTCTCTTCATCTTTATGAAAATCGATATTTATTTATTCGTCTTGAGTCGTTGCTCTTCTCTGTGCTGGTTCAGAAGCTGTTCTAGTCCGTGTTGTTAGCGGGGTGACGACTGGGAAAATATCTGGATTTTGTGGCGGTCGAGTTGGTGGCGGACAAGGTTGAACAGGTAATAGATCTCTTGGCTGGCTGTAATCTGCAATGACTTCTAAAGTAACTGGGTAAGTTGATTGGATACTTTGACAGACACGCACATTTATTACAGCATCAAAAGTAGGACCAATAATCGTATCACCAGGATCAACATCAAAGGTTGCGACAAAGCTATCAACTTCGGTATACATTAAGTCAATAGCCGTATCCTCTGGTGCGTAGAGAACGATTTGTTCGTTTCTTGCAAAAGGAATTACTAACTCCTCCACCCCGACTGCTGTTGGAAATAAAAGTGTTGCAACTAAGTTTTTTCTTAAATTAATAACATGCAATTCCATCTCAGTATTTCCGACGACAAATGTGCGTTCTTCACGGCTTAATATTTGAACGGGGTCAACTGCAGCTGAATCTACTTCGACAGTCACTTCATCGGGATCAAAATCACCTATGCCTAATCCTGCTGGTAATGGTTCATTGACTAAAGTTAAATCAAAGTTAGTCTCAGTGACGATCCAATCATAAACCTTTTCTGTATTGATTGTTACAAGTTGTTTATTACCTATATAATCTTTAGACAAGATTGATACACCTCCAATTATTAACGTTTACATTCGTATCATATGACTGAACGTTTTTTTAGTATAGTGTTTTTGTGGAATTATAGATTATTTGGACAATAGATGAGTCAGGGTTATAAACTCAAGTTTGTGGCTAAAGTATCCGAATGACGGCTAATACATAAGACAAATTAAATGCTATCTTTGCGATTATAAACTCACCTTCCACCACATCCACATTTTCTTTTTCTTTTTTTTCTCGTTATATATTTGTATTGATTCGATGGGACGGCTTTTAGTCTTGTTTTCGGTTTATCTAACATATTCATCTTCAAAAATAACACCCCTTATCAATAGTAGAAATATGTTGAGATTACTGTCATTATAATCTTGTTTGTTGAAATAGACAGGGCGGTTATGATGGGTTTATATAAATTAGGTCATTTGGGATTATTCATTCTGGAGCATTTTGGAGTTTTAAAATTTTTATCATTAGACGGCAGAAGACCCCTTCCTCAAAAACGCGGATATCGTTTTAGGTCGGGGTAGTTCAATTTCTTCTAAAAAACTGAGATAATCTACTATCCTCATTTTTCTTTCGAGAAGCTCTTGATTGATTTAATGTGTTAGACGTATTTTTATTTTCTTGATTTACTTGTTCAATTGCTTGTTCATTTTTCTGTTGATTTTCTTGAGTGGGTTCAGTTACTTGTTTGTTCTCCGCTTTTAAATTCGTTTTTCTTGAGTGATGAGTAACATTTCTTATATTTCGGTCATTTCTTTTATTATTTCTTACAATCGTCGTCCTTCCGTGAAAATTAGTTATTTGACTGCTTCTTTGATCCATTAGTGGTGATAACGTTAAGTTATTTGATTTTGCTAATAGATTTCGAAGGTCTCGAAAATTTGACGGTGTTTCGTCGAATTCGTAATCGGCTTCATTTGAAGTTTCATTTACTTGTAAATTTGCTTTCTCATGGGACAGCTCTTGATCTAGTTCTGTATGACCTTTCATCGTCTCATTCGGTAATTCCTCTTTAATATGTTCGTTCAAATGATTCATATTTATTTTTACTTCTGAAATTTCTTCCCTTAATTCTTTAATCAATCCTTTAATTGATTGCAACTCGTTCGATATGTGGTGGACATGTTGGATAAAGGTTTCCATTTGGCCTTCACGATTTTCTTTCATCGTTTGAATTATCCTTTCTAATATTTTCATTTGCTCAATATATTTATCAAATAGAAATGTCGATTGCAGTTGTTCTGCTGGCTTTTTCAATTGAACAGTTTGTAAAGCGTCTTCATATTGCTTAACTTTTTCTTTTAATAATTCAACATCCCTCGTATTGTAAAATTTATATTGCAAATTAATCATCCTTCTAACTTATATATATTATTTTTAAAATAGGAAATCGTGAATGATTTATTTATAACAAATCTATACGTTCTCACTAAACCGTATTTACTACTATACATATGTTAAAAGTGAAAGATAATATTTGAAAAATGGAGGTATTCATTTTTATGAGACTTAATAGTGCTATTAAAGATAATAAACAGTTCGTTACAATTAATACAGAAAAAGTTTACGATTGGATTGTCACTGAAACTGATTTTGATTTAACTTTAGTGAATGAGCCATTACCTGCAGGATTAGACTTTGGTGATTTCGACCCTGATGAAGTGACGGTCGAAGTAGATTCAGCTGCAGTTGAACCCTTTGAAATTTTAAGCCGTGAAGAGCGTACATTTGTCGTCGGAGATACGGAAATGGAATTGCATGTTATTAATTTAAGAAAAAACCTAATCGCTACACTTTCTTTTCCAACGGCAGTCGGTATTGAAGAGCTAGAAATTCCTTTCTCAAGAAATGAGCAAATTGTTCTTTACGCACCAGAAGATACTGCGATTGATGTAATGTTTACCGAGATTGACAGCTTTCTTGCAACCCTGGATGTAGACCCTGGCGATACGGCTGTTGGCCCAACCTTTGATGCAGTTATAAATGTGCGCATCTGTCAAAGCATCCAATCAACTTACCCAGTGACTCTCGAAGTCCTTGCACTTTACAGTCAGCCAAGAGAACTGTTACCTGTTCAACCTTGTCCTCCACCAACACGACCACCTCAAAATCCAGATATTTTCCCACCGACTAATGGATAAACATGTTTTTTAAAAAAGACTGGCAATTTACGTTTGCCAGTCTTACTTTTATATCAAATCAAACGTCATCGGTGTTCCTTTTTCCACATCTTTTACGACCTTTTTCCCTAGTAACAGATCATAGTATTTAGGGGCTAACCCGAAGCCTGGTCGGATGATGCGCAAATTTTCCTCTGTTAATTGCTCCCCTTTTTTCATATCCTTTACGATATAAATCGATCTGCGAAATTGTTCTGATTTTTTCTCACCTTCCGTTAACCCGTAATGAACTTGCCCGAGGGATTGCCAGGCCCTTTCTGTTTCTTCAACTAAGGATTTTAATTCATTGGGCTCTAAAGAAAAGGCTGCATCTACACCACCTTCAGCCCTTGATAATGTCACATGTTTTTCGATAAACGTTGCTCCTAAGGCGACGCTAGCAACGGCGACACCAGTTCCAAAAGTGTGATCCGACAGCCCGACTTGACATTGAAAAAGCTCCTTCATATGGGGGATCGTATTAATATTTGTATTTTCCGGTGAGGCGGGATAAGTGCTCGTGCATTTTAATAAAATAAGCTCTTTACAGCCAGCATTCCGAGCCGTGTTGACAGCTTCTTCTATCTCAGATACTGTTGCCATTCCTGTTGAAATAATGAGGGGTTTACCTGTTTTTGCGGCTCTTTTAATTAACGGTAAATCTCTGTTTTCAAAGGAGGCAATTTTATAACAAGGTACATTTAAAGCTTCTAAAAAATCAATCGCTGTTTCATCAAAAGGAGAGCTAAAGCCAATTAGCCCTAGCTCTTCACAACGCTTAAAAATCGGCTCATGCCATTCCCATGGGGTATGAGCTTTTTCGTATAATTCGTATAGCGATTGATTGCTCCATAAGCTCTTAGAATCTTTAATTGTGAAATCTTCCTTTTTTAAATTTAATGTCATCGTATCCGGGGTATAGGTTTGTAATTTAATCGCATCGGCCCCCGCTTCTTTCGCCGCCTCAACGATTGCTAAAGCTTTTTCTAATGATTGGTTATGGTTACCAGACATTTCGGCAACAATAAAAGGCTTCTGTTTTTCACTAATTTCTCGGTTTTGAATGAATACTTTACTCATGAAACATAGCCTCCAAACGTCTTAAAATTTCATCTCGAATTTCCTTCCAGCGATCCTTAAATAAAGCTAAAGTGAACACATCGATATATTTTCCGTCCCTTTTAATTTGCTCTTTAAACCGTCCTTCTTCAACAAACCCTAATTTTTTATGAAAGGATAAACTAACATGATTCGTCTCAATCACTTCTGCGTTTACTTTTCTCATGTTGAAATCATCAAAGATCATATTTAATGCTAAATAAGCTAAAGCCGTTCCTGAGCCTTTACGCGCTGTTTCATCTCCAATATAAATCCCCCAGTAACATGTTTCATTCGGATGATCAATGTTTGAAAAGCTGACGAGGCCGATCGGTTTTTCACGGTAGACAAGTTTTTTAACGATCGTCGAATGACTTGTTAAATGCTTTTGAAACCATGCTTGATGTTCGTCTACCGTAATTTTCCGATTTGAAAGCATATTGTTTCGAATACGGCTTGAGTTGCGCCATTTTAAAATCGTATTAAAATCATCCTCTTCTAATTGTTTTAACTCAAATTGATTCCACCTCATATTACCCCTCCAAAAGATGGTTAATCACTTTATTCTCATTCATATCGTGCTCGAATAAGCTTAAACAACGTAATGACATATCATGAATGAGTGCTTTATTTTTAATCATATTTTGCAGTGTGTGAGTAATATCTGCTTCACTAACGTCTTTAGCTTCGCCCAAAAAATGAATCACTCCGTAAGTTTGTAATGAATGAATAAGCTCCCTTTGATTAGTAGCCGTTTCTATAACTAATGTCGGTAAGCCGAGGTAACATCTTTCATAAGAGGAGCTCCCCCCTGCACCAATAGCCACGTCAGCATGTTTCATGAGGGTGGCCATATCATCTACTTGAGAATGGTAATTAACGTACTGATATTTCGAGCACCAGTCTTTGATGAGCGCTTGATGTTCATTTGTAGCACCGACGACAACATCAACGGTTAAAGGGTGGGAAAATTGTTCGACAGCTTTTAATGCTTTCAGCGTTTCGTTCGTTTCATCTGTCCCGCCAAAAGAGATGAGCAGTCGGTTAATTGAATCATAGTTTTTATTTAAGTTTTTTCGGGCTTTTATAAATTCATCGCGTAATGTTAAATAGTTTTGCCCTAATAATTTCAATGTGCGTGGGGGGACTAGCCCGTCATATCT
This sequence comes from uncultured Bacillaceae bacterium, assembly GCA_937983065.1. Classification (GTDB taxonomy): domain Bacteria; phylum Bacillota; class Bacilli; order Bacillales; family Alkalibacillaceae; genus CALKAL01. The sequence continues at coordinate 7,588 of CALKAL010000169.1, forward strand.
CTTTTCTGCTTGAATATAAAAATTGTAATCTAACAAAATATCACATTCATGGGGGCGATTCGCTAAATCATCGATCACCATTATTTTTTGTACGTCCGCTCTTAACGTGCTCTCCCATTTTATATCAATGTCATAATGATCGATGATGAGCCAATTGATTTTTTGCTGTTGCTGTAATATGTGGCTCGTCATTTCCGCATCCTTTTTCCAATCGAAATCTTCCCCACTCGTATTTAACTCATATAATGTAAACCCCTGTGATTGAATCATTTCATTTATATTTCCTTTTAAATCACGGCATATAAAAGAAACTTGGGCTCCTTTTTCCTGTAATCGTTTTGCCATCGTTAAACAACGCATCACATGGCCAGTTCCTATTTTCACGGATGAATCAACACGGAAAAAGATGTGCATAAAAGAACCTTCCTTTAAATTTTTTTCTGTTCAATATGGGCATTTATTTTTTTCCACTCGGGGTATTGATGAAGTAAATCAAGGATGTCTTCTAATGTGAACGCGTTATTTTTAGGGTAAAGATGTTCAATTAAACGTTTGATTAAATTGAAGTCTTCCATTGTGTCGACGGTTAATCGTAATTGATGAAAATCGTGCTTATATTTGACGTTTTCGACGCGAAAATCGTTTAAATGTTTTAAAATATATGACGTCACATGCTCCCGGTCAGACTTTTCAAGAGCTTTTTCGTGTAATTTAAATAATGACTCCTTTGATATGACTTCTACATCCATCCCCCGCGGATACGTCCGTTCAATTGTATTTGATACGTAATCGAGCTTACGGTTTGTTAAATAGGTGGCGATCATTTTGTCAATCACATTTGGATCAATAAGGGGACAATCAGCCGTTAATCGAACGACAGCATCGGCATGAAAATCAACCGCCGCATGATAATATCTCGATAAAACATCTTCTTCAGCCCCGCGAAAATAAGGAACAGAAAGCTCATGACACTTATTAATAATCGCATCATCTTCTTCATTCCCTGTCGTTGCGATAACTATCTCATCAATGAAGCTTGCCCGTTTAATCCGTTCGATTTCATATTCAAGTAATGACTTATTCAACACATTTTTTAACACTTTTCCTGGTAGCCTCGTTGATCCCATCCGTGCTTGAATAATAGCGACTACTTTCAATCAATCACCTCATTTAAAGAGAATAGTAGGAAATTACTTTGTTTACGGCTTTCACGACATCAGATGCATCGTCGTTTGTCATTTGCGGAAATAACGGGAGAGTTATAATTTCTTCATACGTTTGTTCAGCAGTTGGACATAGCCCTTTTTCATAGCCTAAGTTCTCATAATAAGGATGCCAATAGATCGGGATATAATGGACATTTACGCCAATGTTTTCTTTTTGTAGCGCTTCAAAAATCTTTTTTCTACTAACCGTTAATTTATCTAAATCGAGCCTAAGGACATATAAGTGCCAGCTCGACTCACATCCTTCTAGTAATTTTGGAGTGTGAATGGCGGCGATATTTGAAAAAGCGTTATTATAAAACTCGACAATTTGTTTTCGCCGTTCAATAAAAGATTCAAGCTTACTAAGTTGACTTAATCCTAAAGCAGCTTGAAGATCATTTAACCGGTAATTGTAGCCTAAAAATTGCATCTCATAAAACCACGGGCCATCTGATTTTATAAATCTTTTTGGATCCTTCGTAATACCGTGATTTCGAAACTGAATTAATTCGTTATAAAGTTTTTCATCATTAGTCGTAATCATTCCGCCTTCACCCGTCGTTATATGTTTAACTGGATGAAAGCTAAACATCGTCATATCGCTCATTGCACCGACAGATTTTCCTTTATAGGTTGCACCAAGCGCATGGGCCGCATCTTCTATAACAGTTAAATTGTATTTTTGTGCAAGAGGTAATATATTGTCGTAATCACAGGGCTGGCCCGCGAAATCAACAGGAATAATCGCTTTTGTCCTCTCGTTAATTAACGGTTCAATCGATTCAGGAGAAAGGTTAAAACTGTGCTGATCTATATCAGCAAAAACGGGGGTGGCCCCTTGATATAAGATGCTATTAGCGGTAGCTGCAAAGGACAATGGTGTCGTAATGACTTCATCGCCTTTTTTAATCCCCGCAGCAAAACACGCGGCATGTAAAGCTGCTGTTCCATTAATAAATGAAACAGCATACTTTGCCCCGACCGTGCTTGCTATTTTTTGTTCAAATTCTTTAACTTTTGGTCCTGTCGTTAAAAAATCACTGCGTAACACTGCTGAAACTGCTTCTATATCATCTGAATCAATCCACTGCCTGGCATAAGGTAAAAAATCTTTTCTAACGGGCTTTCCGCCATGTATAGCTAATTGATCCATAGTCATTATAATTCCCTCAAATCAAATTGAGTTTTTAACCAATGCTCCGTTTTACTAATACCTGCTTCTAAACTATGAACTGGTTCCCATCCTAACAATTCCTTTGCCTTGTCGTAATTACAAATGAGTTTTTGAATTTCACTTTGCGGATGAATATGCTCCACATGCCGAATCATTTCCTCATCTTTTACAATTAATAAAGCAAGCTCGTTAATTGAAATATCTTCGCCTAACCCAGCGTTTAAAATTTCCCCATTGGCACGGTCCGAATAGCCCGCTTCAACGACGAATTTGGCACAATCCTCAACATAGAGTAAGTCGCGGGTTTGGTTGCCATCGCCGTAAATATTGACAGGCACACCTTTTAATTTATTTTTAATAAAAATTGAAACGACGCCCCCTTCAGAATTAGACTTCTGATACGGTCCGTACGTATTGAAAGGGCGAATAACGACAGTTGGTAAGCCATAAGCGAAATAATAAGATAAAACGATATTTTCCGCAGCAATTTTTGCCCCAGCATAAGGGGAAGCTGGTTTTGTCGGATGATGTTCATCAATTTTTCCATTAGTTGCACCGTCATAAACCATACATGTACTCATAAAAACCATTTTGACGTTATTTTCTTTACAACGTTCTAAAATGTAAAAAGTTGCAACGGTATCATTTAAAAACGTTTTTTCAGGATCATTTATACTATCTTGAACATTAATATTTGCAGCTAAATGGTAACAAAGATCAAAGTTAACGGATTGAAATAAATCGTCTAATAACCCTTGATTTTGTATATCAGCTTGGATGAATCGTTTAAAATTAGCGTGATCAATCAGTTCTTGAAGGTTAGCTAGACTTCCGTTTGATAAATTATCAACGACCCAAACGTTATGTCCATCGTCTAACAATTGCTTTACGACCCACCTTCCGATAAATCCTGCACCGCCTGTTACTAGAACGTTCATGATGATTTCACTCCTTTATGATTCATTCTCTTTCGTTAAACGTTCAATCAGCTTTAATAAACGATTAATAGATAGGACATTTCTTTGATCATAGGCATTCGTTAAAAATTCCTCCCTTTTTTGATTGACGTATTTGTTAAAGGATGTGTCCGTAAAATATTGTTTAACTTTAATCGCCAATGTTAACGGATGCTTTTGGGCGATTTGATCTAATGAATCGAAATAACCCGTGTAGCCTGGAAATCGTTCATTTAAAATAAACGCTGGTTTACCCGCAAGCATCGCCTCTAAAGCGATGGTCGATGAATAGACGACGACAGCATCGACGTTATGAATAATGTCATATAAGTGGAAGCTTTCTGCAGTAAATAGATTAGGAAATTCATTAATGAGAGGATGATGTTTTACATTCGGAAAATCACGCAGGATCAGATTAAAGCTATTGTCATTCGTTAAAATACGAAGAAATTCACGCCATTGATCAATATTTTGTTCTCCTCTTACGCCGACTAATATTGTTTTTTTCTTCGGATTTAATCGGACCTTCTTCTCAAAATGTGCTTTTGATTGTTTTTTTCTTAAAAAAATTTGGTCGAAACGGGGATGCCCGACCTTTTCTAAAAGTGACTCATCCACCCCTTTTCGTTTAAACCAATCGACTTCAAACGAGCCGTATACTGCATCAATTTGCGCAATTTTAGGTAAATAACCATGTTCCCCTGAAATAATGCCGTGTTGCATACAAATCGTCGGAATCCCTTTTTCTTGAGCAATCATGACTAATGTTCTACATTCTGGGTAATGGGTCGATGGGACAATGACGGCTTTAATTTTTTCCCGTTCAAATAATTGTTCCACCTCGATAATTCTGTTCATTATTTTCGTAATTTGCATCATAAAGACGCGTTGGAAATATTTATCACCAATCATAAAATGCTCTTTATTTTGCGCATAGATTTTATTCGCTTTTTTTTGGACTGATTTCATTTGGTTGTTTAATGTTGTGCTGTTGTTTGAGTAATCGGCAAAGTCGTGAGTTGGGATTGCTAGCTTTTTTTGTGGTCTATTTTTTATTTTCTCAACGAAAAGTAATGTTTCATTCGGTTTGAAATGCTTTAGTAACGTTTCATTAGGAAAGCGAAGGAGATTGTAAATATCGAATAGAACGATTTTCCCGTCCTTTGGTGGATTCATATTTTTGCTCCGATGTTTGTTAATAAATCGATTAAATTTATTTTGAATATCTTTTTCCTTCGTGACTTGATTGACTAATTTTTTTTGGATTGAATCATTTTCTAGCTCTCTCATAAGTTGCGTGTTGTTTTTAATTAAGCTACGGAAGTGACATAAATAAGGGAGTGAATACCCTTTAAACTGTAAGCTTTCAAATTGATCTAAAAAATCGAGATAAAGGGACCAATAGTTTCGTGTGAACAAATCCATGTTTCTCCCCCAAATCTTATATGATATTTTCTTTTTTAATTAATTGGCGGATTTCTTCTACCGAAAGTGGCCGCTCGTTATTTGAACTATAGGCGCCTATTTTCGCCGGTTTAAATGGCTCGTTTGAATCTCTATTCGACTCATCAGCAGGAATGACGAACATATTCGATGATTCCAAAGCAATCCTTGACTCGTTATATGTCATTAATTCTTCATACATTTTTTCTCCAGGCCTTAAACCGATGTTTTCAATCGTAATTTCATCTTTTGGGATGTTATATTTATGACATGTTTCTTCAATCGTGACCGTTGCTAAATCTTTTAGTGTAATCACTGGCATTTTTAACACAAATATGTCGCCTCCTTTTGCCTTTTCAAGAGCTTTCATCGTTAGCATCGTTGCTTCGTCGACGGTCATCATAAAGCGGGTCATGTTTAAATCTGTTGCTGTTATTTTCCGATCGTTAATAATTTGATTTTTAAATAACGGAACGACAGACCCTCTAGAACCGATAATATTTCCGAAACGAACACAAGCGATAATAGTTGAATTGTCTCCTAATGCAACCGATGATTGAATTATTTTTTCCGCGATTAGCTTCGTGGCGCCATACGTATTCGTTGGGGAAATGGCTTTATCCGTGCTTGTGTAAACCATTTTTTTTACCTTATTTTTAATGGCAGCATGAATCACATTTTTCGTGCCGATTATATTCGTTAAAACCGCTTCAAACGGATTCGCTTCACAAGCTGGCACATGTTTCATCGCTGCTAAATGAAAGACATAATCAATTCCTTGCATCGCACTTTCTAACCGATCATAATTACGGACATCGCCAATGATGTATTGAATTTGATCGTTATTTCCAAGTTCATTTTTTAATAGATGTTGTCTATATTCATCTCTACTAAACACTTTAATAAGCTTAGGGTTTTGCATTTGTAAATGTTTAATAACGTTTCGCCCGACTGTACCCGTTCCTCCGATAACTAATATTTTTTTTCCTTTAAAAAACACGATAACCCTCCTGCTTCTTAAATCATGTTGCATTTTTACATATAGCATTTATATTCAGTCGCATTATTCACGTATGGACTTGTATAATCTGTGTCGGATAAAATAAATGCAGTAAACAATTAATTTTTTGGAAGTTTTGCTGAGATTTATAGATAATATGTGGAGTTTCGGGCGGATCAGTTTTCCTTCTCCTTTATTGATTGTATAAGCTTTTTTAACCGATTCGTTGATTGATTGGGAGGGTTCGGATAACGGTCGTTTAAAAATCGGGCATTCACCGTTTTAAACTTTTTTTCAAACATCGGATCGTTTAAAAATTGCACGATATAATTTGATAACTGGGCAGGTTCATTATAAAAAAACGGCTGTACATCTTGAAAATATTCGGTTTGACTCACGCTATCACTTTTCCATATAAAGACGGGCTTTTTAGCTAGCATCGCTTCTAGAGCAACCGTTGATTCATACGTAATAACGATATCTGATACGGAAATTAGGTCGTAGAGGTGAATATGTTTTGATATGATTACTCCTTTATGATGTTTCAAGGCAGTTTCTAATGCGCGAATATTTCCTTTAGGCTTGACGATGATATTGACGTTTTCGTTTTTCAAATGACTTAATATCGTTTTTAATTCGGTAAATTTTTCGTGATGGCTAATGAAGAGTAATGTTTTTTTCTTGGGATTTATTTTTAATCTCTCCTTCAGTTTTTCATTAACGGGCTGTTTACGTGTGAAAATCATATCAAACTTAGGTGAGCCGATCTGTTTTATAACCTTTTCCTTTACGCCGTGGCTTTTGTACCATGACGCCTCATACGGTCCAAAAACAGCTTGATAATTCGCGATGACAGGTAAATAACCGAATTGGAGAGCAATGATTCCATGCTGTAAACAAATAACTGGAATTCCTCGTTCAAAGGCAGCAAAAACGAGCGCCTTACTTTCGGGATAGCTCGTTTCACCGAGTACCATCACATCGCATTTGACATTATTCATAAAATGATGGGCAGCAGAAATCTGTGATAAAATTAACGGAATTTCTTGAATGACCCTTTCTTGAAACGCTCGATTACTAAATATCGGATGGTTCTTTTCGTTTTGGAGTTGCTTATTCATTTTATCTTTGTATGATTGTATTTCTGTTTCTAGTTGATCAGCATAATCGGCTAAATAATAGACGTTATATGGATAATGAGCCTCTGTTTTTACATGTCCACCTCTAACGATGACGGGATTTAAATGATGAAAATCGTTAACGTAAGCTTCTTTTGGTATATTGAGGAGATTTTCATAAAAAACAACGGAACCCCTCCCCTTTCTTCGTTTCTTTTCAGTCGTATTCCACCTTTTTAAATAGTTATCAAATTGAACTTGAATAGGGACCTTTGAATCGAATGAGTTATTAAAATGATGGTGGATGGACGGATCTTTCAATTTATTTGAAATCGCCTTGTTAGAAGCAATTAGTTGATAAAAATGACTGTATAAAGGGAGTGGAAAACGTCGGTAACGGATATTTTCGAAGGTCTTTAAAAAATCAAAGTATAACGACCAGTAATTGGTTTCAAAGGGATTCATTCGTAGATCACCTATTTTCTTTCGTTATTTTATAGACGAGATGATCCAGCTTTTGAATATGGAAGGAATGGTTTTGCCGTTCGATTTGATTCAATTTTTTAAAAAAGTGATGGATTTCTTTTTCAGTAAAATAGGGAAAGCGGTAGTTCGATGATTTACTTTGGTAATTGGTAGGTTTAATTTTTCTATTGTTTTGTGGATGCGTTAGTTTCGGGAGTTGTTGTAGCTTATGAATAATCTGTTCAAAGGCGTACGCTTCACCAAAATGATAATATTGTTTAAGCTTATTATGTTTTTCGGTTAAATGATTGGAAGGACTCGTTTCCGTGTACGATTCATCAATCATTTGCTTCACTTCTTCAATGGATGTTGCCTTTACACTCACATCATTCGGTAAGTTAACGTCAAATTTTGAGTGGGTGACAGGTTGATAGTTGATGACAGGTTTATCGAGGAGAAAGGCTTCAATCCCCGTCGTGCACCCATTATGAATGATCATATCTGAACTTAAAATAGACGTAATGACATTCCCCTTTGTCGTAACACGAACATTTTTTAAATCCGTGAATGCTCGTTTGTACGTAAGCTGATTTTCAGCGGGATGGGGTCTTACTATAAACTGAAGTGACGGATATGATTTACTTAAGGCGTTAACTAGCTTTATAAAATGGTTAAATAAGCGCTTCATATATTGTTCGTGCTCATTTAAAGCTGTTTTTGATTTTTGAATCGAATTGTATAAGGCAAACCGGGTATTTATTAAAATTGTCTGAGAGAAGGATTTGTTTGTTGGCCCCTGTTCTAAATATAACCCGCGATATTTTTTAGATAATAAATCAAACCGCGGATTGCCTGTTTTGAATATTTTTTTAGTTAAAGGAGTTGAGGAATTTTTTATTAAATCGTATTGATCATCTCCCCAACAGTAAACGTGATCGATACGACTGTTTAGCGATGGATTCATTCGATCGGATAAATAACGCGCCTTATCATGAATAATTAATCCCTCTTCATCTAATTCGACGACATGGTGCCCAGTATTTTTTATTTGAGCAATGAGTCTTTTTTTATAATGATTCGGATACCCTTTGGAAAAATAAATACCTTGGGGCAATGTCATGGAAGCTTTCTCAACACGAAGCTGCTCGCCAATGACGACCGTAAAGCCGGATAACGCCGCATAGTAGGCGAGTAATAATTTCGCATCCTGCTCGCGAACTTTTATTTCAATCGGCAAATAAAGATACGTCGATGTTTTACTATTGTGAGGCAATTCAATCTCTACCCTTCTGTCGTTTAAAAAGCGAATAAAAAAAGACTTAACTTATTAAGTTTAAGCCTTTTTGAATTATATTATTTTTTCTCTATAGCAAATGTGAATTCAAGTGAACTTAAAGCGGTGGGTTCGCATGATGTTTCCGACAGACTGGATAGTAGCTATCATTCCCACCAATTTTTATTTGATCACCTTCACGGACAGGTTTATTATTTTCATCCACCCTTAAAGCCATTATCGCTTTTTTCTCACAAAACCAGCAAATCGTTTTCATTTCTTCGATTTTATCCGCATACAGAAGCATATATTTACTACCTTCAAATAAATTGTTTTGAAAGTCATTTTTCAAGCCGAAGCCCATGACGGGAATATGTAATTCATCAACGATTTGTGCCATTTGCAAAACATGTTCTTTCGTCACAAACTGTACTTCATCAACTAAAATACAGCTTAACCCATCTTTTCGCTCTTTGACGACATCAAAAATATTCATTTTCTCGTCAATCGGTATTGCTTTACGCTTTAATCCGATTCGGGATGCGACGTAACCTGTTTGATACCGGTCATCGACAGAAGAGGTGAAAATTAATACTTGTTTATTTTGTTCCTCGTAATTATGAGCTACTTTAATAATTTCGATTGATTTCCCACTATTCATTGCACCGTATTTAAAAAATAGTTGTGCCAATGCTCGTCCCTCTTTCTCATTTCTTATGTACGATTTTTTGCAATAAAAAACTGACCGCACTCGCCTGGAGCACCATATATATGGTGACAAGCTTAAGTGTCGGCCAGCTTCATACTTTTTTTACTTCATATTGTATTTTTTCTTAAAGCGATCAACACGGCCACCTACAGTATCAGCTTTTTGCTTACCTGTGTAGAATGGATGTGAAGCTGAACTGATTTCAACACGGATTAATGGATAAGTGTTTCCGTCTTCCCATTCGATCGTTTCTTCTGATTCTAATGTGGAACCACTTAAAAATTTGAAATCAGAGCTTGTATCTAAAAATACAACTTTACGGTATTCTGGATGGATACCTTCCTTCATGCTTTCCCACTCCTTTTCGCCCTGAATCCTTTGCGGAAACAGAGTTTAATCATTCAACCGTCATAAACGGGAATTTATTATGTCATCATACAGAGTGATTATAACAACTTGAACTTATTTTTGCAAGAACAAATTGACATGATCACCTATGATTATAAACCGTTAATATTCGCTTGATTTTAGCAGTTAAGTTGCACTGTTGTTTTGAGAACGATTTTTTAATTGCGACCTTTCATTTCATCGTCCATTATTTTGAAAAATTCATCGTTTGTTTTCGACTGCTTTAAGCGACGTAAAAATCGCTCGAGAAAATCATGCTGGTCTTGCATCGTTTTTCTAATCGCCCACATTTTATCAAGCTGTTCTTTCGGAAGTAATAGTTCTTCCTTGCGCGTCCCTGATTTTAATATGTCGATGGCAGGGAAAATACGACGTTCAGCAAGGGCACGATCAAGATGCAATTCCATATTCCCTGTTCCTTTAAATTCCTCATAAATGACATCATCCATTCGCGAGCCTGTATCGACTAAAGCCGTTGCTAATATCGTTAAACTACCGCCTTCTTCGATATTACGGGCTGCACCGAAAAATCGTTTTGGACGGTGGAACGATGCGGGATCAATTCCTCCTGATAAAGTTCGTCCACTCGGCGGGATGACTAAATTGTACGCCCGAGCGAGTCGCGTAATACTATCAAGTAAAATAATGACATCTTGCTTATGTTCGACTAAACGCATCGCACGTTCTAAGACGAGCTCCGATACTTTAATATGGTTTTCTGGAACTTCATCAAAAGTTGAGCTAACGACGTCGACATTTTCATGTACTGAACGTTCAATATCAGTAACCTCTTCTGGACGTTCATCAATGAGTAAAATAATGAGTTTTGCACTCGGATGATTTTTCGAAACACTATTAGCAATTTCTTTTAAAATTGTCGTTTTACCAGCTTTCGGTGGCGCAACGATTAATCCCCGCTGTCCGAAGCCTACTGGTGCCATCATGTCGATAATTCGTGTTGAAAGCGTATGACTTCCCGTTTCTAACCCCATTTTACGATCTGGATAAAGGGCGGTTAATCCTGGGAAGTGAATGCGCTCCTTCGCACTTTCAGGGTCATCCCCATTTACCGCATCGACGTGTAATAATCCAAAATAACGCTCATTTTCTTTCGGTGGTCTCGCTTTTCCTGACACTAAATCTCCGTTTCTTAAATCAAAACGACGAATTTGTGATGCTGAAATATATATGTCTTCAGGACTCGGTGCATAGTTAATTGGCCGCAAAAATCCGAAACCTTCCGTCGGGATAATTTCTAATACCCCATCGACAAATAAGTTTCCGTCTTTTTCAGCTTGGGCTTTTAAAATAGCAAATATAAGTTCTTTTTTCGTTAATTTGGCATAATAAGAAACGCCAAAATCTCGCGCTAAACTGTAAAGCTCTTTTAGCGTCTTCGTTTCTAACTCGGCAATTGTTAATGTTTCAGACACAAAAACACCACTCTTTTTTATAATATTTTTTTGTATGTTAGTAAGCCATTTCAGATTGTTTTTGGAAAACCGTTTGGATTGTTCACTAAATGCGAGAATGAAATGAGGTAAGGTTATTTTATGAGCTATCTTATTTTATCGTTTTTTTACAAAAGAAGCAAGTTTAATTTTTGGTGAAGTTTAATAAGTCTTTTTAAATGGTCTTGCGGGGCTTTGATTATATGTTCTAAAGGACAAATCTTTATTGGGAGCACTGAGATTTGGGTTTTAGAACAGCTCTATGGGACAAATCTTTCGTGGAACCA
>CALKAL010000170.1 GCA_937983065.1 uncultured Bacillaceae bacterium
TAGAGCGCCTGAAATAGCGCTCCAAAAGTATTACCGAGAAAACCTTGACACAGACCAATCTGTAACCCTTTTTAGCTGAAATACAAATATGTTATAGACTATAATAAAAAATTAGAGGAATTTATTTTACTGAAAGAGGTTTTTTACAATGAAATTACCATCACGGGTCTTAACTATTGCTGGATCAGCGGCGAGAGGAAGTGCCGGCATTCAAGCGGACTTAAAAACTTTTCAAGAACATGACGTTTACGGAATGAGTATCGTCACAGCTATTGTTGCACGGCATCCGGAAACGAATAAAAATGTTCATCCTTTAAATAATAAGGCGATTGAAGCTCAGTTTACTACGGCTGTTGAACAACTCGGAGTGGATGGCATTAAAACTGGAATGCTATTTTCTGAGGAAGTGATCCAGTTAGTCGCTTCCCTCATCTCAGATTCAGAATTAAAAAATGTCGTTGTCGATCCCGTCATGATTGGAAAAATGAATTCTAAACTATTAAAAGATGATGCGATTGCAGCGTTAAAAGAACAGCTAATACCACTCGCAACGATCATTACGCCGAATATGCCTGAAGCATCCGTCTTATTAGATGACCGTCCAATTGCGACCGTCGATGAATTGAAACAAGCGGCGATTGACTTATTTGAGCTTGGAGCAAAAAATGTATTAGTAAAAGGCGGAAGATTAGAAGGGCCAGCCGTTGATGTATTATATGACGGAAAAACTTTAACTACGTTTGAAGCACCGAGAATTGATACAGTGAACACGAGTGGAGCTGGTTGCTCTTATTCAGCCGCCATCGCAGCAAATTTAGCTAAAGGGTACTCTGTTAAAGATGCGGTTCACCACGCAAAAAGCTTTATAACAACAGCGATTGAACATGGGTTTTCTTATAATGAATCCGTCGGGTCCACTTATCATGCGGCAGAGCGTAAGTTTGGGGAAGCACACGAGATAAAAGTGGAGACGAGCGTGGTAAATTAGAATTTAAAAATGTTGCGTTAAACTAGCAAAGTATGTAATCCAGCTAAATCTCATGTTTAAGTTCAACAAGTAGAGATTTAACTGGATTATATTTTTTTCTGCGTTATTCAGCCGATGTGCAGGAGATTCATGCATGCAGGAATTTAAGCCGTGCATCCAAGAAATTTTGGTGCGCATGCAGGAATTTAAGCCGTGCATCCGGGAAATTCCAGTTCGCATGCAGGAATTCAACTGTGCATCCAGAGAATTTTTGTGCGTATGCAGGGATTTCGAGAATACATGCAGGAAAATTAAACGCATATGTATTAGGTCTAGGTTATTATTTTCCAATATTACATATAGATAAATACCACAAATGTCACTGTTTCCGAACAACGAAGGTAATAGCATTTGTTCTTAACAAAATTTGCTTTCCATTACGTTCAATCTTATATTCCAATTGTTTGACTAGCTGATTAAGCACTTCCCACCCGCTATAAATTCGGTTTAGTTTTTCAAACATGTCTTCGGTTTTTAAATTAACTTCCATTAACGCATCCAGTTTTTCATTCGTTTCTAAATCTATTTCTTCAACTTCTGAATTAATGATGATACAATTAATTCCGTCTTTTTTCGTCCCTAATGCCATTTGTTTTAACACCTGATCAAGGATTAACTCCGATTCAACATGCTCTAAACTTGATACAGCAACAATATAATCATATTCATTCTTCTTAATTTGATAATTGACAATATCAGATTCTACAGATTCAATAACACTTTCTACTCCGTGCTCTTCACTATATTGATTCAACTTTTCAATCGCAGAAGACAATAAATCAACACAAACTACTTTTCCATTATTTTTTATCTCTTTGGCAACAGGAATACTATTTCTGCCGACACCAGACCCTAAATCTAAAACACGAATATCCTGCTTCCCTTCAAAAAGGGGTAGCTGGTCAAGAACTGTTTTTACTGGCTTGTACAACCATGATCCTTCCTCGAATAATTTATAATTTTCATAGCATAGATCGTGATATTTCTTTTCTTCTTTTCGAATATGTTCAATTCTATTCATCAGCACCTATCCTAACTTAATTTTTTACTTGTCTTGAGCCATTTCCATTTCGCTTATCAAATAATAAGTGAATGAGAGATTCGTAATAGGGTATAAATGTTCCTTTTCTAATCCCATCAATTATTTCATCCTTTGAAGCCCATTTAATTTGCTGAACTTCTTCTGTTGGCATCGATAGAGTAGAGATGTCTAACTCCTTTTCTACAACATAATAGTCATCAAAACCGTGATTGAAATTGTCTGTAAAAACAGGCCGAGTTTCACTAAAGTCATATGCGAAGCCGATTTCTTCAATCATTTCTCTTTCTGCGGCTTGCTGACTCGTTTCTCCCGCTAAAGCACTTCCACCAACAGTAACATCCCACAAATTCGCCCAGCTTTCCCGATCTGATTGGCGTTGTTGAATGAGCATTTCACCATTTTTATTAAAAAGACAAACGTGAATGACAATATGATAATCCCCTAATTTTAACTCTTTCCCTCGCATAATTTGCTTTCCGGTTCGTCTACGATGCATATCGTAAACATCCCAAATTTCAGCCATAACTCCCACCCCTTTTTTTCCTATTAGTAAACATATCAATAATCTAAATAGAATGAAAGACCTTTATACAGAAAAAAGAAGCCCTTTATAAAAGAGCTTCTCAAAATAAAAAACTATCCGATTTTTTGTTGCTGAATCTCCAGTTGATGAATAATTTTTCCTAAATTACCCTCTATCTTTTTATCTAAATTAATAAACCTTACACCATATAATATTTTATTATTTCCCATTCTTACTTCTTTTCTAGCTAGTTCACATTTTAAATAAAATCGCTCGCCATTAATTTCAAATGAGATCATTGAAACGATGTGATTTTGTACAGGTAAGTCATATTCACTAGCAATTCTCATTCCACCTACACTCACGTCCATTACTTTAGCGGAAATTCTTTTATTTATTAAATTATTAAAATTATCATTTCCAAAGTCTAGAAATATTAAATCACAATCTATATCATCTTCTTCTAGAGATATTCTAAAAAACCGTCTACGATTTAATCCGAATTTTGCTTTTTTAGAACTTTCATGATCCTCGTTTTCTTCATAAGCTAAAAAATCATTTTCAGCTCCGTTACTCTGCTTAAAAAAGACGACATAAAAATAAATGATTAAAAATAGTATAATTGCCATCTGTATAATAATTAGAAAAATCATTACACACTCTCCTAATACGCATAATTGATCGTGGGTAATATGAATTAAATATTTATATATTGTCCCTCCATTCAGTCGACTGCTCCCTAACCCCTCATATTCTTTACAATTTCTATACATTATTTCTATTAAAACAATAATAAGACATAAATTTGTAGGTATTTAGTCCTATGTCTACATTATGGCACTTATTGAGCCTTTTTTCCACCATAACGAATATTCAATTAATTTTATTTGGATTATTAAAACTAGTAAGAGAAGCAAATGTAATTGATCTTGGGGAACAAAAAAACCGCCGAATACAACGACGGTTTTCAAAACAATTTTTAGATATCTTGGGTTGACTTCTTATAGGCTTTGTTTATTTTTCTTCTATTATTTTAATTACTGTTTCGGACGTGATGATTGAAAGTATAATCGAAGCGAGTAAAGCGACGACACTTCCTACTAAAACGCCAACTGAAGAAAACGCAGGTAGGAGATTCCATAGTAAATTAAACAACAACATAAAAATAATAAAAAATATAATAATTAAAACATATTCCACAACGCTTTTCCCCATTTGACCTCCTCCTTTGCGAGCTTTGAAAAGTGACACATTATTA
>CALKAL010000171.1 GCA_937983065.1 uncultured Bacillaceae bacterium
TCATCTGTTGTAAAGGGGTCAGTTTCTTTTATAGTCGGCTTGGATTCAATAAAACGAATGTAGTAGTCAATTGAACTTCCCGATACGCCTTTGTATTTTTTGTACGATTCATCGGATATAACGTTGTCTTTCAACTGCTTTAACTGGTCAATATCTGTTTCACCAAAAATTGAAACATCAAAATGGAGTTCTATGTCCTTCAGCGCATTTATTTTTTGCGTCACTGTTGCATCACTTAAGCTATCTCCTGTTTCAGTCACTTCATTGGATAACCACGTGCGAAATTCATTTATTTCAACTTCTTTTGGATCAATATAATCTTCATTCACGACTTGATCAATTTCTTGAATAAGATTTGGATAAGCGTTTAGACTTGTTAACGTTTTTTGGGCAAACGTCTGGTGAAGCTCCCACTTTCCAACTTGGTGCCATTCTACTTTTCTTCTATGTTTATATTCTGAAGCTCGTTCATCGAAGTAATAATCTCCCGTAACTACACCGCGTGCGAGGATCCTTTTAATTCCTTCTTTCACATATACGACGTCGCCTGTTTGGATTTCATGATAAAAATCCCATACAGCCTTCGTATCATTGACAGGGCGTACCCCATCATCCCTTTGCTCGGCTATTTTTTGTTCAACCGCTTCTTTTGAATCATAATTTTTTAAATCCCCTAAATAGTCCCACCCAATTGCAATCATATTTTCTGAGTGGAACTGATCCCATAATCGCGAGTTTTCCCCTGGTGATATGACCCAGTAGTTAATGCTATCATCTTTGGATATGTTCTTCTCTTTTTTAGGGTAAATTAAAGTAGGATTTTCATCATAATACAAAAATATGAGGTAAGATCGCATTACAGTGCCCCAGTCAGGTATCCCACCTAAATTATCAGGCTTACTTCTTTCACCGCGATTAAATTCTTCTTCCGCATGTTTTTTCATAAATTGCGTTCTTATTGTCGCAAACTTTTTTGGATATCGTGGAGTACTTTTACCAGATACTAATCTCTCAATATCCTCATCACTTTGCTCCGTCATTTGTTGATAAATAGTTTTGAATTCCGAATATGATTCGTACTCAAAGAAATTTTCCTTGTAGCCGCTAGCTAAACCGTACTTTTCTAAAAGATGTCCAAGTTTCTCAAGATAAGGTGTGTACCAAAAACCTGTACTTTCACCTAAATTTTCTTTAACCCAAGATATATATCTTTCTTTTCGAGAATCCACAGCGTCGTTCATAGTGCACCTCCGACAAATCCATTTGTTTAAATTGTAACACTATTCAACTTAATAATGGACTTACTTTCCATTTTAGTCATCTAATATAATTTTAAAAAAGATGATGTAGAAGTTTAATCTTCATGAAGTTATTTCTGTAAAAAGAAAAACCGCCTCATCTGCCAAAGAGATAAGCGGTTACATTATCTAATTTATTTACTTTTAACTTTCAATTAGCCTGTCCTTCTCAACTTGAAACGGTTGTAAGTTAAAATCATGTGATGCAGCTTCAACTAACTCTCGGAATACTTCTTTATTTTTGTGCAAATTCATAATATAACTCCGTTTCTATTAAGTTTTCTAAAGTTTTCCTAGGGTATTTCTTTAAATATTCGTTTAACTCACTTTTGGTTACCCTTACGTCCTTCAAGTAATTCTTCATAACACTTGTAGATTTACTTAAAGGAATTTCACTAAGGCGATCGAATTCATTTAATAAATCTAAAATCTGTAACACTCTATAGTTTCGATCATTAATCTTAATCCTTGGTCTTTTTAACTTCACAATTCTTTTCCCAAATGTTACTTCATGTTCTGGCCTACCAGATTCATTTGTTACAATTGTTGTCACACTGGCGGTTTGAGAGGTTAATCCAAGTTGATTCGCGAAGTTAATACCTGTAATATAGCCTATTCTATTATTATCAATTGTTTTTATATATCTTCTTGATATTACTTTATCTAAATTTGGACGAGGGTTTTTTAAAACACTATTAGCTCTGGGCACATAATAAATGCCGTTTCTTATCCTAATTAAATTGCCTTTGTCAGTTAATCTTTTCAAATTTTGCCGTAGGGATTCATCGGTCATATTGGTGCTATTCTTTAAATCCTTAGTAAATATAGGCTCGTCATATCCATACTGACTAATTATGGCCTCTAATACTTTATTCACATTCATCCCTCCTCGTCATTTTAATATATCATTTTACAGCCTTTTTGTAACGGTATGTATTAATTATTTTCCCAAACGTGACAATTTTATACCCTTACTTGAAATGTTCTTTCTTCAACTTCAAGTTGAAACACCTATGCTTCAAGAATTATTAGACGCTAACCCACCGTTAAAAGAAAGTGTTGAGAGCTCATTCAAACGCCAAGCCATCCCACGTTTAGGTAAAGTTAGCGAGATAGCGGGTCCTGTCTCTTTCTTAG
>CALKAL010000172.1 GCA_937983065.1 uncultured Bacillaceae bacterium
GCACCACTCACTGCCGTCGAAATAATCCCCAACACTAAAATGACGAGTGCAGCAATTCCTAACCACTCTAAAGATTGGGCACCTCTTTCATTTCGTAAAGGCTTCATCATGCCAAAATAAAGGTTTGTTAACATCTTCTTCATTCTAAAAACATCTCCTTTAAAAAATAATTTTTTACTCAAAAAACATTTGAAACACATTTCGATTTTGACTGAACATGTTGATCACCATTAACCCACCAATTAGCAACAATGACGACGGTAACACAACAAAGGTAGTAATTAATGTGACTTTTGGAGAGGCTTTTGCCGCCTTCTCTTTTATCACCTCCTTTTTAATTTTGCGCATTTCTTCAGCCTGTTGCTGGAAAGTTTTAGATATTGGAACACCAAGTCTTTCTCCTTGAATGAGCGACTTGATAAGTATTTGAAATTCTCGGCTTTCATTTCGGTCTAACAATGTTTGGTACGCCGTTTGACGCGGTACTCCCACGCTTACTTCTTGGATAAAGCGACCAAACTCTTCTTGGACTGGACCTTTAAAATAGGGGACGATATCCCTCAATGCTTGATCTAATCCGACTCCTGCTTGCAATGTGACACTCATCGTATCTAAGAAGTCTGGGAGCCGATAAGAAAGCTCTTCTTGCCGTTTTTTCGCCTTTCCTTTTATCCAATAAATCGCGCCAAGATAACCGAAAATCGGAAATAAGATAACCATAAACTGCGAAAGGGGAAATCTAATGACTAAAAGCAAGCCCCCAGCAATTATTCCAATAATAAATAGAAAAATTTTTAATCCTTGAAAACGCTCAACGGTTAACTGGTATGGGTAACCCGCATGACTTAACCACTTTCTTACTTCATGATCTTCACTTAAAAAGTTTATTCTTTGCCCAATATGTGAAAAATCATCGGCATACTCAAATACTTTCGATAATGTTCTTTCTTTTCGTGTCGTTTTCTTTTCAAATACGTCATGAACTACTGTCTCTTCTTCTAAATCCTTTTTTAAATCATGTTTATAGACGATAAACTTGTATGCATTTATTAAACATAACCCGAAGAACAGTAATGTTAACGATAAAAAGATGACGATTAATCCATCCATATCCTCACACCTTAATATTCGTTACTTTACGGACTAACAAGAAGGTTAAAATCGTTCCGCCGATAAAGAATACGAGTAATATAATGCCTAAACCCGAAAAGAGTGGGTCCAAAAATCCATCAATTATGTTATTCATCATTAAAACGAGAAAGATTGGAATGACGGGAACTAAGTATGAAATATATCGCTGTTCCGCTGTCATCGTCTTAATTTCTTGCTTCAAAATTTTTCGTTCATCTAATGTTTGACTCATTTCGTCCAATACGGCGGATAAGTTCCCACCTGCTTTTTTCTGAATAAGGACGGTTGCTGTAAATAATTTAAACTCTTGATTATCAACTCGTTTTTCCATCATGCGAATCGCGGCATTAAAATCAATTCCAAGTGACAGTTCATGGGCGAGCCTGCGAAACTCTACTCTGGCTGGTTCGTTTATTTCTTGAGCAACTAGTTGGATCCCTTGGTTTAATGTCATTCCAGAACGTGTCGCATTAGCAAGTATGCGGCAAATTTCTGGAAGTTGTTCGGCTAGCCTCTCTTTCATTTTATTTTGTCGTACTTTAAATAAAATCCGCTTTCCGACTTCATTGATTAAAATAGCGATTAGTGCTGAAATAAGCATTCCGAGGTTGAACATGTTTCCTAAAACGATGACAACTCCCATAAATACAACGATTTGAGCTCCGATGAACTCTGATGGGGTCAACGGAATGTTAGCCGCTCTTAATTTTTCATACATCGGTTTGGCCATATCTGTTTTGTCATAGCGATCACCTAAAACGACGATGAAGCTTTTTCTTTCTTGATTAGAGTCATAAAAAGATTCAACTTTTTTTCGCCATTCTTTTTTCTCCTTGCGATAATCTAAATAGTAGTAAATGGCGATAATGAACATAAATGTAGCTAACGTTCCGAGGATGACATATGTCAAGCTCTCACCTCCCTAGGCTGCATGAAAACTGATTCTGGAATGTCGTTACCAAATACTTTTATGCGTTCTAAACATTGTGGAATATAGCCTGTTGCTGTATAGTGACCGAGTACTTGCCCATTTTTCGTCATGCCTGTTCGTTTAAATTTAAATATTTCCTGGATTGAAAAGCTTCCATCCTTTTCTTTTTTCAACTCGGATATAGAGACGATTTTTCGTGTTCCGTCTGTTAAACGATTCACTTGAACGATAATTTCAAGTGCACCGACGATATATTCTCGTATAATTTTCGCAGGTAGCTCTAGACCTGCCATTACGACCATTGCTTCGATTCTGCGAAGGGCATCATCTGGGGAATTGGCATGTACGGTCGTTATTGAGCCTTCATGTCCCGTATTCATCGCTTGTAGCATATCGAAGGCTTCTCCTCCTCGAACCTCTCCGACAATAATTCGGTCTGGTCGCATTCGAAGCGCGTTTCTTACGAGGTTTCGAATCGTAATTTCTCCTTTACCTTCGACGTTAGCCGCCCGAGACTCCATCCCAACTGCATTTTCCCGATCGAGTCTTAATTCAGCGGAATCTTCAATCGTTATGACCCGCTCAGAGTGAGGGATGCTCGTTGCTAGTACGTTAAGTAAAGTCGTTTTACCCGAACCCGTTCCACCAGAAATAATCGCATTAAGCTTTGATTTCACAACCGCATCTAAAAATAAGGCCATATTGCGGTTTAATGTATCGAAATTAAGTAAATCGTGCATTTGAAATGGTTCTTTACGGAATTTTCGAATCGATACTAATGTGCCATGAAGACTGACAGGGGAGATAACGGCATTGACACGGCTTCCATCAGGTAATCGTGCATCAACCATTGGTGAACTTTCATCAATTCGTCGTCCGATGGGGGCAACAATTCGATCAACGACATGTCTAATATGTTCATCATCACGAAAAGTGACATTGCTTTTTTCTAATTTTCCAAAACGCTCTATAAATATTTCGTCATGGCCGTTAATTAAAATTTCCGTAATCGAATCATCATTTATAAGTGGTTCAAGTGGTCCATAACCGACAGACTCATCTAATATACGGCTTATTAATACATCTTTATCTTGACGAGGAATGATGACCTTCTCTTCAGTCATGAACTGAGAGATGATTTGTTCAATTTTTAAACGCATCTCACCTTGACTTAAACTCGTTAAGGCTTCTAAGTTCGTATCCCTTAATAAGCGAGCTTTATAATGCTCAACTAATTGTTCGACTAAAGGATTAGACTCTTTATGGGCTCGTGTTTCCGATTTCGACTTATCTTTTCGTCTATCAAATAAAGATGCCATCGTTTCAAAACCTCCTCATCCATTACTGATCATTGCACTAATTATTAAGCCAACTTCATTAGTAAATAACTAGCGTTAACAAATCTACAACATTCACAAACTAGCTTAAGACGAATCGCGTAAATTTCCGGACGTCTTTAGCAAAAGGAATCATTTTTTCCTTCTGTCTTTTTCGAATCGCTTCACCTTTATTAATAAACGATTGTAAGCCTTTATAATCCTTTCGAACGGTAGCAACGATTGGGTATTTTAAAAGGTCTTTTAAGTCTTTCACCTTTAATTCATTTTCCTTCGCTAAATGGTTCACGATAATTTCTAAGCTATCTGATAAATGAATACCGAGGCGGTCGCAAAGCTCTTCGTAATATTTAAGAACTTTTAACGACGTTGTTTCAGGTAATAAGACGTAAAAAATTTTATCCGATTCCTCCATCGCAGCTGCAACAATGCTGTCCATATGTGATGGTAAATCTAGGATGCAATAGTCAAAGGATCGTCTGCACGTACGAATGAGTCTTGTAATAAAATCCTCATCAACAATATCTGCCACTTCCGCATCCCTCGGGCTAATAAGAACTTCTAATTTAGAGTTTTTCTCCGTTTGGGAAACGTTTCGAATATGGTTTTCGTTTAATTCTTCAATCACGGGCTTTAAGTCGACGATGGACCGGTTAGCTTCAATGGAAAGCATCGTTTCAACGCCACCATATTGCATATCTAAATCGATTAAAATAACTTCCGCAGCAGATTCTAGTTTCAACGTTTGGGCAAAAGTAGAAGCGATGAGAGATTTTCCTGTTCCCCCTTTGCCACTATAAAATGAATAAATTTGCCCTCTCCCCCGACCGAAAGTAACTGCTTGTTCTTTTTCTGTAGTGAGCATTATTGAATAGTTTTTTTGAATCGTCGGGAAACGGCTAATAAATAATGACATTTCCTCAGGTAAGACGAAAAATTCCTCCGCTCCAGCCCGGGAAACATTTCGCAAATTATTAATATCCGCATCAAGCGCTAAGTAAATGACTAATGTTTTCTGATTCACGGATTTAACATATTGGATTTGTTCCACGGCGTAATCATTTTCAGTTTGGACGAATATAACAATGTCTCGCCTTTGCCTATTCACTTCCCGAGAAACATCATCAGATTGAATGACAGTTATTAAACTTTGCTCCCGATCGAGCGAATTTAACAATTGATTAGTAATTGATTCATTTTCACTCACTAACAAAATATCTAACTGATTTTCCATTGTTAATCCCCTTTAACATTTCAACTAAACTTGTAAACTCGCACTTTTATCGTTCCATTTTTATTCTTCATCTTCATCCGTTATGTCTTCATCCGATTGCTCCTCAGCTTCATCCTCTTCTTCAGTCTCTTCAGCTTCTATTTCTTGATCTTCTGTTTCTTCTTCAGTAGCATCGGTGTCTTCAGCATCTTCATCAACTTCTTCATCCATTTCTTCAAGCAAATTGGAGTCTCTTCCAACATTCGCTTTTAAAATTCGAATATGCTCTGCGTAATTTTGCATATGAATGAGCTCGGATGCTTCTTCAATCGTCACTTCTACAGCCGCACCTGCAAAATCATTGCCAGATCCTTGGGTAAAGATAACTGGAATGTCCGTCATAAACACTTCTGTAATCTTTTCTCCCTCGGCATCTTCCATCGAAACGATAATATCAATCCGGTCTAACGGTTCAACGACTTGGTCGAACGTAATATTTGATGTCCGATAGATTGCTACGAGGCGATTGTCTTCATCGTGCAAGTTAGAGACAGGCTTAATCATGTTTTTCGTAATAATATCTCCCGCATTTAACGGTACGATTGAAACTTGATTGTCTAAGAGCATCGTCGGGTCTGTGATATGGGAGTCTGTCAGAAATCGGACTGGTATTTCCATCGTCGTAATTTGATTTTCCTGAATAAGTACTCTCGAGCTAATCGACTCCTTAGCAACATAAATTTCAGTCATGTCACCGAGGTCTGCATTTAGCTCTTTTACTTTTTCGTAAACTAAATAACCGACGACAAGTGCTAAAACAAAAGAAATTAATAAAAATATGAATGCACGCTTTTTTGATTCAACCATTTCTAATCTCCTTGAAAAGTTTATCGAAAATTATCGGAAAAATAAGTCAATAGATACAGTAAAAAAAGACTAGATCATTTTAAATTTTTTATAATTTTTTTGAGTTAATGTTGTTTTTTATAAGTTCCATTGCACTTAATAATTCCGATTAGTTATAACGAACATAGGCACCCTCTAATCGAGGTTTACACTCTAGTTTACTGCCTAGCCTATTCGTTTTTATCAACGTAAAACCTTTGATAAATAAGGCTTTTGCGCATTTATATTCGTTAGTGTAACAAAGCTACATAAATTTACCATCGTACTTTTTAACTATCTAATACTTCGGAAAAATGGGAATAGGACTAATGTAGGAGTTTGATAATTCATTTAGGTATGCTGTTTTATTCCTAAAAATAACTTTTATTTGGGTGCATTTTTAAAACAGTGGCTACATTCGTTGTGTGGAAACAGTACCCTCTTTTACGAAAAGTAAACATTCTATTTACGGGGATTTAACAAATTTATTGGATCATAACAAATTCGTAATTTTTCGCTCAATATAAAAACCCCCAATTGAATAAAGAACTTCAATTGGGGGTTTGAACTATTTTCCAAAGCTATCTGGCATGACGACAGCGACAACTTCTCCTTGAACGACTAGCTCATCTTCGGCGTAGAGGTCAGTTTTCACAACATACTTTTTCGGATGAATTTCTTCTACGTGTCCGACTGCTTTTAATAGCTTTCCTTCGGGGGTCGGTTTTAAATATTTGACTTCCAGTGAAGCTGTAACAAATCGTGGTGGTGCAACACCCTCACCAGGCTCATGACCATTTTTCCGGTGAAGAAAAAGGGCCGCCGATCCCGTGCCGTGACAATCAATCATTGATGCGATGATTCCACCGTAGACAAAGCCCGGGACCGCTGTATGCTCAGGCTTCGGTTCGTAAAAAGTTACCGTTTTATCTCCATCCCATCCCGTCCGAAAGTGATTTCCTTTTTCATTGAGTCGGCCACAGCCGTAACAGTGAGAAAAGTCATCGGCATACTCATCTTGAATTGCGTGTTTAATCTGTTTAACCATTTTATCACCTATTTCTTTCGTTTTATTATCGGCAAAATAACGTTCGACGGATATGTTTCATTATGATAGATTGTTTGATTCGCAACTTTCATATTCGTTGATTTTCCGAGTGGTTCTCCCGTATTTAAGTTTCGGTCGTATTTCGGAAACGCGCTCGATGTGACCTCGATGCGAATTTGGTGTCCTTTTTTAAAGACGTGGGATGTATTCCAGCAATCCACTTCAAGCTTGTAAATTTTGCCTGGCTCCATTAATTCTTGTTTTTCCATCCCGTTTCTAAAGCGACCACGAACCATCCCATCTGTTAATCGTTGGACATAGCCATTCGGATGAACATCGAGTAATTTCACCATAAAATCAGTATCAAGGCAGTCCGTTGAAACGTAAAGCTCAGCTTTGACAGGACCCGTGACTTCTACATCCTCATCAAACTCACCTGATGTGTATACTAGCACATCATCCCGTCTTTCAATTGCGGCATAATCATCTGGACCTCCAATTTGAGACGAAACCATTTCCGTAATAAAAGGTACTGGATTCGCTGGATCGTATTGATAATGATCTTCTGGCTCATTCTTCGCTGGTAATTTCTCATTTAATGCCCCATCACCGAAGCGACTGTTCGCTCTGCCATCACTGTGAAAATAAAAAGGTGTCCAAGCTGTATCTTGTAATGGCCATGACTTCTCTTGGCGCCACTCGTTATCCCCCATGACAAAAATATCGACAGGGTCTTTTTTGCTAAATTCATTTTCTTCGCCTTTTAAATAGTGGTCAAGAAATGATTTTACATAGCCATTCAGGTCAATGAGCGACTCAGGTCCAAAGTCGATATCACCAATTTTCGTTGATTGATTAATAGAATGTGGCCACGGTCCCATTAATAAATGCTGATTTTCTTTACCCGCTTCGACCATCCCGCGATAATTTAGCGGTGTACCTACTTGCTCATCATCATACCAACCAGAAATATGTAAGACGGGCACATCAATTTCAGCGAATCTTTTCTGATAGGCTAATGGCGCCCAATAATCATCCATCTGTTGATGCTCAATTTCTTCTCGCCAATCCTTAGAATACCAGCCCGTTTGTAAATCCATCTCGTCATAAGGGAGGTGCCAATAAACTTTTTCCCAATCGATTTGATTCACCTCTTGCATGACACGGCCTCTTGTCATATACAACCAGCATAAATGAAACGGCGTCGGCAACCCCGTCGGCCATTCTACAAATGGATCAGACGGTGTCACCATAGGAACCATCGCCTTTAATGCTTTCGGCTGTTGAAGCGCTGTGAGCCATTGAATTTGCCCTAAGTAGGAACCCCCATATGTCGCAACTTGTCCATCGCACCATGGTTGATTCGCTACCCATTCAATCGAGTCATAACCATCGATTCCTTCATTTCGATACGGTGCAAACTCACCATCTGAGTCCCCACGCCCCCGAACGTCCATATTAATAACGGCATACCCATGATTCGCAAAATAAACCGCTGTTTCATACCGGCTTTGACCCGATTTACCATAAGGTGTTCGCACGACAATCGCAGGATATTTTCCTTCTTTTTCAGGTAAATATAAATCCGTTGATATTAACACACCATCACGCATCGATACTTTAATGTCTCTCGTAATTCTCACTTTTCCCATAGTTCGATTCCTCCCTGTCTTTTATTAGATGATTCTTGAATTATACTAGATTGGTAGCACTTTTTTAGAAGGTGATTTTTTAGTTGATTAGGTTTATGCGCAAGTTTTTGTCGATTATGCTCAAATTCTTGTCGATTATGCTCAAATTTTTCTTTTTATGCTCAAATTTTCAATTATATGCTCAATTAGAAAATTCCTAGCTAAAAATAACCTATCAGCTCAGTCGAAACAAGCTTTTAAATTTTAGAAAGCTACTTTTCTTTTCCTATTAATATTGCGTAAATAACGGTACCAAATGATATACCAAATCCTGCTCCTAGAGTTATGGCTAGTGCTAAATAATCTGGGAAAAACACACCGATAACGGAACCAATACCTGCTCCAAAAACAGGACTTAAAGCTAAAACACTAGCGGTTAAATTCTTTTTTTCCTCCGAGTTCTTCAATGGTGCCCCACCACCTTTTAGTAAAAATATAATCATTAGTTTTTCTTCATTAAATAATCAATAATCCCCATCGAGCAAACTTGTAGGTCGAGCTTCAAATAATCGTATACTTCATGGGAACTCGGTATATTTTTTTCTTCTAAATAAGCCCTAGTCATTTCATCTAACATATTTGCTAGAAGATCGACTTTATATTCCATCGATGCTGTTTCAAATTCATCTAGCACCTTTTCGCCAGATTGAACGAATTTTGGTAGCCAATGTTCAATTTGGTCATACACTTGGTCCACTAATGTCGTCTTTCCGTAGTGTCCGAAATAAATCGCATCGACATTCAGCTTCTTAATTCGTTTAAGGGACTCTAGCATTACATTCGGGTCAAACTGGTTTGGTGATGTCGAAGGGAGAACGAATACAAAATCATCCGTACTTGCCTTTGAATAATGAACACCGATTGTATCTCCAGTAAAAATGCCATTACTTAACGAATCATGAATAGACATATGATGTTTTGCATGGCCTGGTGTATCATAAAATGTGAGTGTTCGGCTCCCGAGTTTCAGCGTCTCCCCGTCCGCAACTTCGACTAATTGCTCTTCGGGAACGGGCAAAATAGGATCAAACAATTCATTAAAGGTGTCCCCGTAAACTTGTTTTGCGCTTTCTATTAACCGCGACGGGTCTGCTAAATGTCTTTTTCCCCTCGGATGAACGTAAACTTTCGCATTCGGGCAACTCTTAACTAAAAGCCCAACTCCCCCAGCATGGTCTAAATGGATGTGCGTTACAATGATATGTTTGACTTCTGCTGGATCGATGTTTATTTTTTTCAACCCTTCTAGCAAGTAAGGAATCGACGGACTCGCACTCGTTTCAATAATCGTTACCTCTTCATCCCGTAACACATAAGAGCCTGTCCGTTCGTCCATTTTTAAATCAAATAAATCAATTAATGTTATATCGTGGCCTAAATCAATTGGTTCTAACATTGCAATCACCTCAATTAAGTTTTTATGCGATAGACGTTATCTCATATACTCTAATTATCTTTTTCTAGGAGATTGTACGGTTTCCCTGCAAATTTAAATGTATAATTAACAAATGGTGTGGAATGATGGAGTTGATCTAATGGTATAATTGGATCAGTTGATATTATATAGCATGTCGTAACATTAATGAATGATTTTGAATAAAGGAGATTTTTAATGAGCAACTTTGACAGCATTATTTTCGACTTAGACGGAACAATTTGGGATACGCTCGATGTTGTTACAGACACTTGGAATGAAGCTTTAAAAATTTATAACTTAAATAAAACGATGACTTCAGATGCAATTCAATCTGTCACAGGACTCCCTTACGATGATTTAGTGAAAAAGTTGTTGCCTGAGTTAGATCAAGATTTGCAACGAAAAATTACTGAAAAAACTGGTGAATT
Source organism: uncultured Bacillaceae bacterium (assembly GCA_937983065.1). GTDB lineage: Bacteria > Bacillota > Bacilli > Bacillales > Alkalibacillaceae > CALKAL01. The sequence goes on from CALKAL010000172.1 coordinate 10,082, forward strand.
ACAATTTGATTATTTAAGGAAACACGGTGGAAAGCTTTATCACCACGTTGATGAGACTTTAGCAAAACTGTCACAACGTTACAAATTGGCCATCGTCAGTAATTGTGAAAAAGAATATATGGAAGCATTTTTC